>NZ_BAAFGR010000036.1:0-53363 GCF_041154655.1 Nocardia sp. JMUB6875 | reverse complement strand
CATGCCATCCAGCGCATGCGCCCCCGATTGATCACACGGACAACTCCAGCCACACAAGTGTTGTACCTCCGGAAGGGCGTGACTCCCGGTAGGACACACGGAAACCGGACGTTCTACAGCAACCGCCCAGTTTCCGGAGCGCTCTCGGCGCGTCCGTTAAAACACGCCGTCAGGAGACCCCCAGCGCGGCCAGGATGTCGGGCCGGGCACCCGCCAGCTGGTCCTGCCAGTAACCCCAGGAATGGGTGCCTCGCGTCGGCAGGCTGTAGTGCGCGCCGATGCCGAGCTGGTTCATGCGCGCCATGAAGGCGATGGTGTTGACCATCGACAGGGCTTCCAGCGCAACGGCATTGACGGTGTTGAAAAGCCCGACGGGCCCCTCCGGATTGTCGTGCGGGCCCGGCACGCCCCAGGAGGCGGAGATGTAGAGCGGCAAGTTGCGCAGCTGGGGCGCGAAGACGAACGGGTCCATGCGCAGCCAGGCCGGGCTCCAGGGCCAGGCCATGGAGTCGACATTGAAGCGGCCCGCGTCGAGCATGGCGATGCGGATCGCCTCGCGCATGCCCGGCGCGGAGATGTTCAGATAGCCTGAGAACGAGGAGGCGTGCTTGAACTGGTCGCGATGGAAGGCCGCCAGGGCCAGCGCCGCCGAGCCGCCCATGGACAGTCCGGCCACCGCGTTATTGGTGCGGGAGACGCCGAAACCCTCCAGGAACGACGGCAGTTCATCGGTCAGGAAGGTCTCCCACCGGTAGGTGAACTTCTGGCCGTTGGTGCTCGAGGGCGCGCGCCAGTCGGTGTAGAAGCTGGACTGCCCGCCGACCGGCATCACCAGGGTGATGTTGTCGTCGGCGAACTGCTGCAGCGCGTTGGTCTCGAAGGTCCAGGCATTGAAGTCGTCGCGGGCGCGCAGGCCGTCGAGCAGATAGAGCGCGGCATCGCCGCCGTGCTTGGCCCACTGCACCTGGACCTTCACCGGCCCCATGCTCGAGGGCACCATCAGCTCCTCGAACCCGCCCTCGGGCGTGCGGTGCAGCGGGTGCGTGGGCATGGCGAGCGCGGGCCCGGCCAGGGCGGGCAGCGCCAGCACGGCCGCGGCCACCGCCAAGGCCCGCCGCCAGCCCCGGGCACCGGTGAGCAGCCGGGCGCGAGCGCGCTTGTTCTTCCGAATCGAACCGCCTTGCGGGCATGACGAAGCGCCCTGTACTGCCATAGAGATCGATCTCCTGAACCGCAGGGGGGAAGCACACCAACGTGACGGGAGTCACGGACAACGGTGCACTCTACCGTCGGCTCGGAGGTAACCGGCGGGTATCCGGTTCAGCTGGCGTGTATCTCGGCCTTTCCGTCGTGGAAGACGATGGTGCCGTGCTGGAATGCCTGCTGCACTCCGCCCTGTATGGGCGTTTCGTCGGACGTGGGAAAGCCGAGTGCGCCAGCGGGTCCCGCCGCACCCTCGTACGCACCGCCGATCATGCCGCCCACCGGATGCGCGCCGGTGGCCGCCGACCACACCACCCGTCCGCCCCGGAAGTCCTGTGCCACACCGCCGGCCAGTTTGTACTCCCCGGTCAGGCAGTCGCCCAGCCACGACTTCCCCAGTGCCACAGGCAGAATCGCGCCCGCGGCGGCGCAGTCCGGTTTGGCCGCCTCCACGCCCAGCGCGGACGCCGCCTGCGGCCAGGCCTGCCGCATCTCGAAATCCCAGTACGGCCAGGAGTGCGTGCCCGACGGCCGATAGGTCACCTGCACCGGAATGCTCAGCTTGTTCAGCTTGGCCACGAACTGCTGAGAGGAGAAGCGGGACAACACTTCCAGTGCCATACCCGTCCAGTTGGTGCTCACGCCCGGAATGCCGGAGGGCAGGTCGTAGACGCCCGCCAGGCCGCTGCCCGCGGACACATACAGGCTGAGGCCCTTCAGTTTTTCGGCCAGGGCGTAGGGATCGTGCGCCTCCCATTCGGCGTCGGTGGCCGGGCCGAACATGGCATCGGAGTTGTAGCCGCCCGCATCGCGCATGGCGTACGCGATCGCCTGCGGCATACCGAGAGTCGTGAGGGTGAGCATGCCGGAGAAAGAGGCGGCGTAGCGCGCGAAGCCGGGATTGCGGGCCGCCAGCATCATGGCCGCGGTGCCGCCCATGGAGAGCCCGGTCAGGCCGCGCACATTGGTGGTGCGCCAATCGCGGTCGAGCAGCGGCGGTAATTCCCTGGTGAGGAACGTTTCCCACTTGTAGGTCTTGCCGTTGTCGGGGCGCTTCCAGTCGGTGTAGAAGCTGGCCGCGCCGCCCACCGGCAGCACCACGGTGACGTTCTTGTCGGCGTAGAACGATTCCGCCCCGGCCTCTTTCGTCCATCCGCTCTGATCGTCGGTGGCGCGCAGGCCGTCGAGCATGTACAGCGCCGGGAATTTCGCGTCCGGCTTGGCATTCCAGTCCCGGGCCAGCAGCAGTTGCACCTGGATCTGCGTGCCCATCGAGGGCGAGTCCACCCACAGGGCCACGCGTCTATCGCTGAGCCATACCGCATTTCGGATTTCCGGTTTAGTCGGTTTGGCCGGTTCGCCGGTTGGCGGCGCCACCCCCGGTTCCGCATACGCCGTCCCCACCGTCAGCAAGGCCGTCGTGGCTACCGCGAGCGCGACCAGCCCTCTGCGGCCGCCTCTCCCCCATTTACCAATCGCCACAGCTGTCACAAGAGTTTTCTACCCCGTTGCGGCGAATCTTGGGGAGGCATAAAAGAACCGGCCACCCCTCGGGGTGACCGGTTCATTCCCTTCCGCTATCGCGGTGCGGGTTGGTATTACGCGAGACCCAGGGCCGACAGCATCTGCGGACGCGCCTTGATCAGCTCGTCGTGCCAGTAGCCCCACTTGTGGGTACCGGTCGGGGTGAAGTCGAACTGGGCCGGGATGTTGAGCTGACCCAGACGAGCCTGGAACGCACGGGTGTTCACCACCGCGAGGGCTTCGAGGGCCATCGCGTTACCGGTGTTGAACACGTCGGCGAAGGAGCCGACACCGTCGCGCGGGCCCGGGATGCCGTTACCCGAGGAGATGTACATCGGCAGGTTCTTCAGCTGCGGCGCGAACACGAACGGGTCCATGCGCAGCCAGGCCGGGCTCCACGGCGCGGCCATCGAGTCCACGTTGTAGCGACCGGCGTCCAGCATGGCCAGGCGGATGGCCTCGCGCATGCCCGGCGCCGACAGGTTCAGGTAGCCCGAGAACGAGGTGGCCTGCTTGAACATGTCGCGGTGGTAGGCGGCCGTCATGAGCGCGGCCGAACCACCCATGGACAGACCCGCGATGGCCACGTTGGTGCGCGAAACACCATAGCCCGCAAGGAAGTCCGGGAGTTCCTTGGTCAGGAAGGTCTCCCACTTGTAGGTGAACTTCTGGCCGTTGGTGTTCGACGGCGACGCCCAGTCCGCGTAGAAGCTGGACTGACCGCCGACCGGCATGATCACGTTGATGTCGTCGTTGGCGAAGATGCCCGGGGCATCGCCCTCGTCCGCGTTCGCCCACGCATTGCGGTCGTCGCGGGCGCGCATGCCGTCGAGCATGTAGACCGCGGAGCTACCGCCGTTGCGGGCCCACTGCACCTGAACCTTGATCGGGCCCATGCTGGAGGGCACCATCAGTTCCTCGAAGCTGCCCGGAATGCCGCGATGCATCGGACCGAAGGCCGGAGCGGCCGTGGCGATGGACGGGGCGGCCAGGGAAGCGGTCGGGACAGCGAGCGCCGCCGCGGTGACGGTGGCGGCGAGGAACCGTGAGCGCCAACCACTCTGCGCACGGCGTCGCGACGATACTCCCGGCACGGCGGACCTGCCGAAACGCATGGATACTGCTCCTTCTCTACCGCAGCACTGCGCCACTGCGGTGTCTTAAGTTGTCAATCACGCACGCGCGCACGACGAAGCCATACGCGGACAAACGCGATCAGCACTCGCAGCGAATCCCGACACTCCCCTGCGAGCGAAGCGCTACCACCGGTTGGTCACACTTGCGCTCGCTGGAGGGTATTCGACGCTCCGAGCGGTTGGCAAGGTCATGCTTAATGATTAGGGGATTCCCACCATCGCATACGACCGTAATGGTGCGGTGACCATATCGCGAATCGCTCGTGATGTCGCGGCAAAGCGGAAATCGCTTACGCCACACGCCGCTTGGCGGATTCGGTCGATCGGGTGATGGATTCGCTCAACCGAGGTTGGCGCTCAGATCCGGCAGCATCTTGTAGACCTGGTCGGCCCAGTACGGCCAGTTGTGCACACCGTCGGCGGTGAACTGGAAGACCGCATTGTTCACGCCCAGCGAGTCCAGCCGCACCTGGAACGAGCGGGTATTCGCGAGTGCTATGGCTTCCAGCCCCATCGCATTGCCCACGTTGTAGGCGTCGAGGGGGCTGCGCACCACATCCCGCTGACCGGGCAGGCCGTTTCCGCTCGAGATCCACAGCCGGGTGCCGTTGTCGCGCAACCGCGGCGCGAAAACGAAAGGATCGTTGCGCAGCCACAATTCGCTCCAGGGCGGACCCCACATGGCGTCGATGTTGTAGCCGCCCGCGTCCAGCAGCGCGGCGCGCAGGCCCTCGCGCATACCGGGCGCGGAAATGTTCAAATACCCGGAATATGATCCGGCATAACGGAACTGGTCCGGATGATAGGCCGCCAGCACCAGCGCGGCGCTGCCGCCCATGGACAGGCCGAACACGCCGTTCCCGCGCGGGTTGAAACCCAGCCGGGCCGCCAGCGCATTGCGCAGATCCCGGGTCAGGAAGGTCTCCCAGGCATAGGGGACGGTCTGCCCATTGGTGTTGCTCGGGGCCACCCAGTCCGAATAGAAGCTGGACTGACCGCCGACCGGCATCACCACATTGATGTTCCAGGCGGTCAGCACCCGCTCGATATCGGTGTCGATCTCCCAGCCGGAAAGGTCGTTGCGGGCGCGCAATCCGTCCAGGGCGTAGACAACCCGCTGGGTATTGCCGTCCTGGGCGCGGAAGATGCGCGACTTGATCGGGCCCATGGAGGAATCGACCCAGAAGTCGTAGCCGCCCGGATCGAATGCCGCGTGCGAGGGGGCCGCCCCCACCATCCCGGACAGTGAAACGGCAACTGCCGCCGCGAATCCCACCAGGGACCGCCGCCATGCGCCATGGAGCACCCGAACAGACCGCATCGACTCGCCTTTCAGAGCGTGGTCACCGTTGACCACTGCCGATATGCAGAAGCTGCTGACGCTGAATCTTCTATAGGCCCCTATTCGGAGCCAACGGCTATCGAAACACGTCAAGCGACCAAACCGTGATGAGAAACGATGGTGGCCGTCGCCCTTTTCGGGCGGCGGCCACCAGGTATTTCACTTTTGACGTCAGCCGATATTCGCCGACATGTCCGGAATCATGCGGTAGGCGTCGTTCGCCCAGTTGGTCCAGGCGTGCAGGCCGGTGGCCGGGAAGTCGTAGACGACGTTCTGCGCGCCCAAGGTGAGCATGCGGACCTGGAAGGCGCGAGTGTTGGCCAGCGCCAGGGCTTCCAGCGGGGCGCCGCGGATCAGGCGGTCGGCGGCCATGCCGAGGGGGATGTTCAGGTCCTCGGGCATGGGGGCGCCGCTACCGGCGGAGATCCACAAGCGGGTGTTGTTGGCGATCAGGGTGGGTGCGAAGACGAACGGGTCCATGCGCAGCCACTGCGGTCCCCACGGCGGCGCCATGCAGTCCACGTTGTAGCCGCCCGCGTCGAGCATGGCGCCTCGAATCGCCTCGCGCATACCGGGAGCCGAGATGTTCAGGTAGCCGGAGTAGGAACCCGCGTAGCTGAAGAAGTCGGGGTGGTAGGCGGCCAGCGTCAGCGCGGCACTGCCGCCCATCGACAGACCGAAGACGCCGTTGCGATTCGGATTGAAGCCCAGGCGGTTCTGCAGTTCCCAGCGCAGATGGTTGGTGAGGAAGTCCTCCCACGCGTAGCGGTAACTCTTGCCCGGACCGGCGCCCAGCGCCTCGGTCGCGCCCGATCCGGTGTTGTAGGCCGCGGAACCGGCGCCGGGCGGGATACCGAACCACGAGCTCGGCGCATCCCAGTCGGCGTAGAAGCTGGACTGGCCGCCGATCGGCATGACCACATTGATGTTCCAGTCGGCCAGCACCTGGGGCACATTGGTGTTGATCTCCCAGCCGCTCAGGTCCTCCTGCGCGCGCATGCCGTCCAGCACGTAGGCCACCCGCTGGGTGTTGCCGTCGCGGGCGCGCAGGATGCGGGTCTTGATCGGCCCCATGAAGGGCGAATCGGCCCAGAAGTCGAAGATGGCCGGATCGAAGGCCGCGGCGGCCGGTGGCGCTTCGATCACCGCCGCCCCGAACGGCATCAGCAGGGCGGCAGCACCGACGCCCAGCACCTTTCGAATGAAGCCTCGCACCCGCATCGACCCAGCCCTTCTCGTTTTGAGCAGAACACTGATCACGCAGAACTCATCTTCGCTACGAGATGAGTATCGGATGACCAGCTGGGCGTGTCCGGTGTGGTCGGCGCGGCGAGTCGCAAAACGATCTTCGTCGGGAGAACGAAAGAAGGCCCCCGCATCGACATGCGGGGGCCTTCGAAATCGGGTCTTATCCGATGTTGGCGGACAGGTCCGGGATCATGCGATAGACCTCGGCGTTCCAGTTGTTCCAGTTGTGGACACCGGTGGCCGGGAAGTCGTAGGTGACGTTGCCGGCGCCCAGCGACAGCATGCGGGCCTGGAAGGCGCGGGTGTTCACCAGCGCGAGGGCTTCCAGCGGCACGCCCTGGATGACCGGCATGATGCCGGTGACGTCACCCGCGCCCGGGACGCCGCTCGCGGCGGAGATCCACAGGCGGGTGTTGTTGTCCTTCAGGCGCGGCGCGAACACGAACGGGTCCATGTGCAGCCACTGCGGGCCCCACGGCGGCGCCATGGAGTCGACGTTGTAGCCGCCGGCGTCGATCATGGCCAGGCGGATGGCCTCACGCATGCCGGGCGCGGAGATGTTCAGGTAGCCGGAGTACGAGCCCGCGAAACTGAACTGGTCCGGGTGGTAGGCGGCCAGGGTCAGCGCGCCGGAACCACCCATAGACAGACCGAAGATGCCGTTGCGGGTGCGGCTGAAGCCGAGGCGGCTCTGCAGCGCGCTGGGCAGGTCCTGGGACAGGAAGGTCTCCCAGGTGTAGCGGTAGCTCTTGCCGGGGCCGCCGCCCAGGATCTGGAAGGCGCCCGAGCCCGAGGAGGAACCCGACGAGGACAGCGAGGAGGAGCCCGAGGAACCGGCGCCGCCACCGACGCCGAGGACGCTGCTGGGCGCGTTCCAGTCGGCGTAGAAGCTGGACTGGCCGCCGATCGGCATGACGACATTGATGTTCGCGGCGGTCAGCGCGTGGGCGATATCGGTATTGATCTCCCAGCCGCTCAGGTCCTGCCCCGCGCGCATGCCGTCGAGGGCGTAGACGACGCGGGAGGTGTTGCCGTCGGCCGCGCGGAAGACGCGCGACTTGACCGGCCCCATGGACGCCGAGTCGACCCAGAAGTCGAATCCGGAGGGGTCGAGCGCCGCGTTCGCCGTGCCGACGCCCACCGCCGACACCCCGAACGGCAGTGCAACCGCCAGCGCCAATCCGACCACGGATTTCTTGAGCCAACCGCGGGATCTCTGACGTCTATCGCCTCGCATTTATGTGTCCGGCCTTTCCTGTCGTTTCGTCTCACCGTGTGCTCGTGACCACGGCAGAGGTCTCGGCGACCCTATCGCGCGAGTGGTAACGGGGCGTTATCGGAACGTGACAAAAGTGACGAGCGCCACGGTTTGCCCGGAATGTGGCGCAAACCCGCGCCTGGCAGTGACTCGAGAGTTGCCAGAGGGCCGAATTCCGCTGCCCCGGACTCATATCCATCGGCTATCACTCCAGACCATTCGAACCGCAGTGCAACCGCACGCGAAAACCGGTGCGCGCCTTCAGCATCCCCCATCTCCGGAGATGAATGCTCAAGGCGCGCAGAGGAAATCATCGATACTGTTCAGCCGATATTGGCGGACAGGTCCGGGAGCATGCGGCCCAGTTCGCCCTCCCAGTTCTTCCAGTTGTGGACGCCGATGGCCGGATAGTCGGTGACGATATTGCCGCCGCCGAGCGCGGCCCAGCGCGCCTGGAAGGCCTTGGTGCCGGCCAGCGACACCACCTCGATGCCCATGGCCTGCACCATCGTCGCGGTGATATCGGCGGCCGATCCGGGCAGGCCGCTACCCGCCGAGATGAACAGGTGGGTGCCGTTGGCCTTCAGCTTGGGCGCGAACTGGAAGGGATCCAGGTGCTGCCACTTGAGGTCCTTGGACCCCGCCAGCGCGTCCACGTTGTAGCCGCCCGCGTCGAGCATGGCCACCCGGATGGCGTCGCGCATGCCGGGCAGCGACAGGTCCAGCGCGCCGGACATCGAACCGGCGTAGGAGAACTGGTTCGGATGGAAGGCCGCCAGCATGAGCGCGGAACCGCCGCTCATGGACAGGCCGAAGATGCCGTTGCGGGTCGAGCTGAAGCCCAGGCGGTCCCGCAGGGCATTGGGGAGGTCCTGGCTCAGGAAGGTCTCCCACTTGTAGGTGTAGGACTTGCCGGGACCGCCGGAAAGCACCTGCGTGACACCGGATCCGGACTGCTGGGAGGCCGTGCCGGCGGGGAGGCCGAGGAAGGTGCTGGGCGAATTCCAGTCGGCGTACCAGCTGGACTGTCCGCCGATCGGCATGACCACATTGATATTGGCGGCGGTCAGCGCGTGCGCGACATCGGTGTTGATCTCCCACCCGTTGAGGTCGTCGCGGGCACGCTCGCCGTCCAGTGCGTAGACCACGCGGTTCGTATTGCCGTCCGCCGCACGGAAGACGCGGTTCTTGATCGGCCCCATCGAGGAGTCGACGTAGAAGTCCAGGCCGTCCGGGCTGAACGCGGCCTGCGCCGGGGCCGTGCCCAGCACGGACACCCCCAGCGGCACCGTGGTCGCCAATGCCAAGGCCAGCACCGACTTCCGCAGCCAGCTCCGTGCCCCACCCTTAACCGTCACGCCCCGCATAATCGGCCTTCCGTCCGTGCGCCCCGGGCCCCCTGTCAACCCGCCCGGGTTCGTATTGCGACAACCGTTGCCACACAGCGGATTTCCTGGCGGCGTCGGGAGTACTCGCGGAGCTTATCGCGAAACCCACGCCGGGGTGTTACCAAATCGAGACAGCATCGCATATCTCGTGGCACGAACGTGACGTTTCGGTCGAACCCCCTCGCGCACAAGAGAAAACCCCGCATCCGGTATGGATGCGGGGCTTTGTTCTCGCTACTTCGGCGGCGCGGGTGCCGGAGGCGGCGGCTGGGTCGGATCGACCAACTGGCACCGCTGGATCTCGTACTTCGGCACGCGGTCGATGCGGTACTTGGCGAAGTCGAGCGACTGCACCAGGTTGTGCCGCCAGCGATCGAAGGTCAGCGGGGCCCGCGAGGAGGCCAGCAGCGCCTGGGTCTCGGGGCAGGACAGCGCCGTTCGCGCCTGGGTCACCCACTTCTCGTCCAGGAACGACGGCATCCACGGATGCTTGTCCACCATGCCGGTGTCGACGACGACCCAGTCCGGGTAGAGGGACTTGTCGTGGCCGATCCGGCCATCGGTCAACCGATCGGTATGTGCGGCAAGCGGATACGCCAGCCCCATCTGATCGATGACCCGCACGTCCAAGGGAACGTTCATGCTGGTCATGCCCAAGTTCAGGAAGAACACCACGTGTTCGGGCTTCTCGTCCGAACCGGGCGGGATCGCCGGCGCCGGGTCGATGTACCAGTTCATGAACGACGGCGAGACGATCAGCAGCGCACCGTCGGTGGAGTTGGCGATATCGCGGACCATGGCGCGCATCCACGGGTAGTCCAGGTAGTCCGAGGCCAGGATCGGATGATCGTGACCGGTCCGGAGCACGTAGTAGATGCGCTCGTCCACAATGCCGTTGGAGCGGATGGTGGTGCCGGTCTTGATCGCGGTGGTGTCGGCCGCGAACAGCGCCCAGCCCACCGTGCCCGCGAATGCCGCGAGCACGAACGCGAAGGCCCAACTCAGGCGGCGGGTTCCGGACTCGCCGGCGCGCGGCAGTCGGATCGGCAGCACGGCCACCGGCAGGATCAGCAGGAACAGCTGCGGCAGCAGCATGCGGCCGTGCATGAAGTCGCCGCCGACGCGCAGCTCGTAGATGACGAGCAGCACACCGCTGCCGACCATCAGGGTCACGATCGCGGCCGGGGTGCGCAGCCACACACTGAAGCGGTGAATCCGCCCGCGCCAGTTGCGGTCCGGAGTCTCGGTGGCGTCCCCGTGGCTGTCGGCCGGATCGGCGCCGCGGCCCTGCCGCACCAGCACGATCGCGGCGGCGGCCAGCAGCAGCAAGGGCAGCCAGAGCCAGTACGGGCCGACCAGATCCCACAGGTAGGTGAAACCGTGTGACCATTTGGCCCCGCCCGCGTCCTTGGCCACCGCGGTGTTCGGGTAGGGCAGGCCGTAGTAGCCCATCCGCCAGATCTGGTAGCCGACCGGCACCAGCCCGGCCACCGCCACCACGAGGGTCCGGAACAGCCAGGGCCGCAGCCGCGTCGCGGGGACGGGGGCGCAGAACAGCACGAGCAACGTCAGTCCGCCCAGGACGGACAGCTCCGGCCGGATCAGCGGCGCCAGCCCGGCCCAGAAGACCAGGCCGAAAAAGCTTGCGACGCGCACCTTCTCGGCCTGCGACCAGCGCATCAGCCACCACCACAGGACCGCCACCCAGAAGATGACCAGGCAGTTCTCCAGTCCGGAGGTGGCATAGTCGCGGGCCGGGGGCAGCGCGATGTAGACCACGGCGCCCGCGGGCACCAGCAGCGCGGAAGACGTTCCGCCCCACAGCCGTGCCGCGCCCAGCATGGCGAACACGATGGCCAGCACCGACATGGTCAGCGCGATGCCGAGCACGACGTACTCCAGCCGGGCCTGGGTCAGCCAGCTGAAGAACCAGACCACATAGGTCCAGGCGGCGCTGGTATTGGTTTCGACCCGTTCGCCGGAGTTGAAAACCGGGCCGTTGCCGGCCATCAGGTTTCGGACCGTGCGCAGCACGATCAGGCCGTCGTCGGCGATCCAGCGGCGCTGCCACGCACCGGCCGCGAACAGCGTCGCGGTCAGCACGATCCCACCGATGAACGTGGCGCGGGATAGTCGCGAGAAACCGCGCGCGGTGTCGTCCACCGCGCGCCGACGACCGCGACCGACCGGCAATTGTGCCGTCGGCGCGCCCTCTTCTCGCTCTTCTCCCTCTACCACGTCAGGTGAGATAGACAGCGACACCTACCGCTCCGATCAAGGCGATTGCGAGGAACTGGAGGACCCGGTCCCCCAGGGCGATCTCTTCGGGTTCACCCGCTTCGCCGCGGTCGACGTCCACCGCGTATCGCATGATGGCGATGACAAAGGGGATCATCGAGATGGCGAACCAGATGGTGTCCTTGGCGCGATCCTGCTCGAACGCCCACAGACCGTAGAACACGACCACCGCGGTGGCGGACAGGGTCCAGACGAAACGCAGGTAGGTCGGCGTGTAGTACTCCAGCGACTTGCGGATCTTGGCGCCGGTGTCGAGCGCGATCTTCAACTCGGCGTAGCGCTTTCCGGTCGCCATGAACAGCGAGCCGAAGGCCATGATCAGCAGGAACCACTGGGACAGGCGGATATCCGAGGCGACACCGCCGGCGACCGCGCGCAGCAGGAAGCCCGAGGACACGATGCAGATGTCGAGCACGGCCTGGTGCTTGAGGCCGAAGCAGTAGGCCAGCTGGATGCCGATGTAGACCGCCATCACGACGGCCAGATGCCAGTTCGCGGTGAAGGACAGCAGGATCGATCCGGCCAGCAGCACCACCGAGAGCCCGTAGGCGAGGTTCACCGGCACCACGCCGGCCGCGATGGGCCGGTAGCGCTTGGTCGGGTGGGCCCGGTCGGCCTCGACATCTAGCGCGTCGTTGACCAGGTAGATGCCCGAGGCGGCCATGCAGAACACGAGGAAGGCGATGGCCACGTGCCCGAGGACCGACCAGTCGGTGATCACCAGATCGCCGGCCGCGGTCTTGCCGGCGGCCAGCGGCGCGGCCAGCACCAGCACGTTCTTGACCCACTGGCGCGGGCGCATGGCCTTGATCAGGCCGCCGCCCAACGTCTTCGGCGGTCCCTTGATGACCGCCTCTGCTAGATCTGTGCTGGTGGGCTCTTCGCTCATGTCAACGATGGCTCTTTCCTGGGCGGTCACTTCGCGAGTCTCTTTTCGGCGGCGAGCACGGCGGCCGCGGAGGCCGCGCCCAGCGCGGATCCCGCCAGCACGTCGGTGGGGTAGTGCACGCCGAGGACGATCCGGGAGAGCAGCATCGGCGGGACGAGCACCGCGGGCAAGGGTAACCCGGTCAACCTGCCGAGCAACACAGCCGCCGCCGTGGTGGATGTCGCGTGCGAGGACGGGAAGCTCAGCTTCGACGGCGTTGACACGTTGACCTGCACCGACGGGTCGTGCGGGCGCTTGCGGCGGACGACGCGCTTGATCACGACACTCGCCGCGTGCGCGCCGAACGCGCCGACGGCCACGCCCGCCCACTCGCGGCGGCGCGGCTTGTCGACCAGCGCGCCGACCGCGGCGATGCCGATCCAGCCCAGCGAGTGCTCACCGAAATGCGACATCCCGCGCGCGGCCTTGACCACCCGCGGATCCTGTCCGATGGTGCCCTGCACCAGGTTGATGATCTTGACCTCGGCCGGGGACGCGACCGGGGCCTCCGGCGCGTCCGGGACCACGCGCAATCCGCGGTCCTGGCCGGAAACGGGCTGTGCAGCCGTCATTTGGGCTCGTTCCTTGATTCAGTATCGATACCGAAGACGTTCTCCCACGCGGCCTTGCTGGTGAGATGCGAGTGCGCGCGACGATACTGCTCGCGCACCTCCGGGAAGCGCTCGGCCAGCTCCTTGCGCAGGCGCATCGCTTCCTTGAACAGCTCCATGGCCTTTCGCGGATCCCGCTTACGGTAGACGACGCCGCGGCCGTCGGCGGTGGTAACGGTGACGCCGTCGACCTGCGAGAGCAGGAACCAGCGCGCGTCCAGCGTCGGCACGTTCAGCTGCGGGGTGTCGTGGTGCTTCGGGTTGGCCTTGCGGAAGTTGTGCAGCACGCCCTTGCCCAGGCGGGTCACCTTGGCGAGCGGATTGCCCGGTTCGCCGACCGCGCCGACCTCGGCGTGCGAGGGCAGCGGCAGTTCGGTGGAGGAGGGCAGGACCACCGCGTCCGGGTACTCCTTGCGCATGGCGTGCACCTTGCCCAGCGCGGTCGGCAGCAGCTCGAAGAGCTTCTCCGGCCCGGCCAGGTAGTCGCGGATCGCCTCGTTCTGGATGGCGACCGTCGAATACTCCAGGCACAGCAGGTGTTTCAGCGTGGCCTTGACGGTGTTGACGACCATGGGGCGGCCGTCGTTGGGGAGGTGCAGGGAGGCGACCACCAGGCGGTTGCGCAGGTGGAAGTAGGCCTGCCAGTCGATGGCGTCGTCCTTGTCGGACCAGGCCATGTGCCACACCGCCGCACCCGGCAGGGTGACGGTCGGGTAGCCGTGTTCGCGTGCGCGCAAACCGTATTCGGCGTCGTCCCACTTCAGGAACAGCGGCAGCGGCTGGCCGATCTCCTCGGCGACCTGGCGCGGGATCACGCAGGTCCACCAGCCGTTGAAGTCGACGTCGATGCGGCGGTGCAGCAGCTTCGAGTTGTCGCGATCGCGCAGCGGGTTCTTGGCGAAGTCGTGGTCGTACTCGACGTTCGGGGCCGCGGTCCACATGAAGATGGAGCGGTCCACCACCTCGCCCATCACGTGCAGGTGCGA
Organism: Nocardia sp. JMUB6875; assembly: GCF_041154655.1. Taxonomy (NCBI): domain Bacteria; kingdom Bacillati; phylum Actinomycetota; class Actinomycetes; order Mycobacteriales; family Nocardiaceae; genus Nocardia; species Nocardia sp. JMUB6875. The sequence goes on along the minus strand of NZ_BAAFGR010000036.1, from coordinate 39,441 downwards.
GCGCTCCTGCAGGTTGAGCATCTGGCCGCCGGTCAGGATGGGCGACTTGGCGAAACGCGAGAACGCCAGCGCGCGCAGGATGCAGTCCGGCTCGATCTCGATGTCGTCGTCCATGTAGACGATGTATTCGGCGTCGGTGGTCTTGAGCGCCTCGTACATGACCCGGCTGTAGCCGCCGGAGCCGCCGAGATTCGGCTGATCGTGAATCGCCAGGCGACCGCCCAGGCGGGCCGCGGCCTCGGTGAAGCCGGGCTCGTCCACGACCTTCTTGGTGCCCTGGTCCGGAATGATGACGGCCTTGATCTTCTCCAGCACCAGCGGATCCGAACCCAGGGCGGTCAGCGTCTTCACCGCGTCGGTGGGGCGGTTGAAGGTCGGCATGCCGACGGCGATGCTGCCCTCACCCGGCGCCTCGATCGGCGCGTACCAACCGCCGCTGCGCATTTCGACATGGCTGTCGGTGGTGATGTCGAACCAGATCCAGCCGCCGTCCTCGAACGGGCCCAGATCCACCTCGAACTCGACGAAGTCCGCGGCCGCCGCGCCGTCACCGGGCGTGCTGAACTCGTTGCCCTGCACGTGGATTCGGGAACCGTCGGCCTTGGAGCGGTAGACGTCCACACGGCCGTGGCCGGACAGTTCCAGCCGCAGCACCACGGACTTCAGCACGCTCCAGCGCCGCCAGTAGCTGGCGGGCACGGCATTGAAGTAGGTGCAGAAGGAGACCTCGGACTCCGCGCCGATGGCCAGCGCGGTGCGCGTGATGGCATGCGCGCGCCGGGCATTGGTCTCGGATTCCTCGAGGTACAGCTTGCGCACGTCCAGCGGTTCACCCGGCCGGGGCAGGATGATGCGCTGGAGCAGGGATACGGCGCGAGTCTCGGTGCTCATGTCTTCCCGAGTGAGTTGGGCGGTCATTCGGCGGTGTCCACCAGCGGCGCACCGGTTTCCAGGTGCGGGCGCAGCACATTGTCGAACATGCTGAGCGCCGCGCCGATGGCCATGTGCATGTCCAGGTACTGGTAGGTGCCCAGGCGGCCGCCGAAAAGCACCTTGTTCGCGGCGGTTTCGGCCTTGGCGCGCTCGCGGTAGGCGAGCACCTTGGCGCGGTCCTCCGGGGTGTTGATGGGGTAGTACGGTTCGTCGCCGGTCTGGGCGAAGCGCGAGAACTCGCGCATGATCACCGTCTTGTCGGTGGGGTAGTAATCGCGCTCGGGGTGGAAGTGGCGCGGCTCGATGATGCGGGTGAAGGGGACATCCGAGTCGTTGTAGTTCATGACCGGAATGCCCTGGAAGTCACCGGTTTCGAGCACCTCGGTCTCGAAATCGATGGTGCGCCAGCCGAGTTCACCCTCGGCGTAGTCGAAGTAGTGGTCCAGCGGGCCGGTGTAGACGACCGGGGCGTCGGGGTTCTGGGCGCGGATCTCGTCGCGCACGTCGAACCAGTCGGTGTTCAGGCGGACCTCGATGAGGTCGTTCTCCGCCATCCTCGACAGCCACGCGGCGTACCCGTCCTTGGGCAGGCCCTCGTAGGTGTCGTTGAAGTAGCGGCTGTCGAAGGTGTAGCGGACCGGCAGCCGGGTGATGATGTTCGCCGGCAGTTCCTTGGGATCGGTCTGCCACTGCTTGGCCGTGTAGTCGCGGATGAACGCCTCGTAGAGCGGGCGGCCGATCAGCGAGATGCCCTTCTCCTCGAGGTTGGTCACCTTGCTGCTGTCGAACTCCGCCGACTGCTCGGCGATGAGCGCGCGCGCCTCGTCCGGGGTGTAGTAGCGGCCGAAGAACTGCGATACCAGGGCCAGGCCCAGGGGCAGCGGGTACGCCTGGCCCTTGTGCAGGCCGAAGACGCGGTGCTGATAGTTCGTGAACTCGGTGAACTGGTTCACGTAGTCCCACACCCGCTTGTTCGAGGTGTGGAACAGGTGGGCCCCGTACTTGTGGACCTCGATGCCGGTTTCCGGATCCGCCTCCGAGTAGGCGTTGCCGCCCAGGTGATAGCGACGTTCCACCACCAGGACTCGCTTGCCGAGCAGGTTGGCGGTGCGTTCCGCGATGGTCAGCCCGAAGAAGCCGGAGCCGACAATGACGAGATCGAAGGGGGATGCGACGGTCACGGGAGCCCAGACTACCGGCACTGCCTCATCGCGCGCGTCGGCTCCGTCGGGCCGGGTTGGCAGGGTTCGCACGGGGGCGATGCCACGACTTTGCCGGGACCGGGCGCCGACTCCGCGACAGTAGGCCGCCGAGTGACTCGCGTCATCTCACTGAGCGGGATTGGTCGCAATCTTTTTGCGCAGAGTTCACGAAAGCGCGGACAGCGGCGTCATGAGAGCTGTATTACATATCCACCTGAATTGATCGTATGACCAGTTCGTAGCCGTGTGTTAGCGCGGCCGTGCCCCCTAGCTCGACCGGAAGACCCTGAAACATGCGCTTCACTCGCTTCGCCCCATTGCTCGGGGCGGTCTCCATCACCACCGTGCTCGGCACCGCCGCCCTGGTCCCGGGTGCCGCACCCGCCCGCGCGGAAGAGGGCGACACGCTCGCCGCGGCCGAGATCGCCGATGCCGGGGAAGTCTGCGGCAAGCCCGGCGCAGCAACCTTCGACGACGTCATCTCCGCGGCCGCCAGTGCCATCCGCACGGTCATCCCGGCCGGGCAGCAGGCCGCCTACGACCAGTCGGTCAACGACTTCCGCCAGAACGTCGCCTCGGTCCACGTGCATCGCCGCGGCTTCCTGCCGCTGAGCCCGGACGAGGTCAACGACCGCACCCAGTTCCTCGACGACCCGATCGTCACCTACATCGTCAACAACCTCGACGCCATCCACTCCGGACAGGTGCACCGGACCATCGCGCTCTCGGACCTGAAGGTGCGCGACGTGGTCGAGGTCTTCATCCTCGCCACCCGCATCGTGAAGATCCCGGCCCAGTTCGCCGCCAGCCTGGTGCCGACCGTCGGGTTCGTGCTCAAGCCGATCGTCGGCGCGCTGTTCAACGGCGTGAAATCGCTGGCGCGCGCGGTGCAATCGCAGCTGTCGGTGGGCTGCGATGCGCACGGGGTGTACCAGAAGCTGCAGCTGGATCTGCCCGATGAGCACGTCGATCTGCCGCAGCCGCTCATCGACCTGGCCAACCAGGTGATGAAGGCCGACGGCGCCTGCACCCCGATCGCGGAGCTGAAGACCGCCGACCTGGTCGAGCGCACCCGCAACTTCCTGACTACGGCCGCGCTGCCCGTCGACCCGAACACGATCAACGCCAATGCCGATGCGCTGCAGGGCTTCCTGCGGAACAACCGGGTCGCCGACATCATGATGCTGCGCCGCACCGAGCAGCTCGGGCCGATCGTGGACGCGCTGGACTACGGACCGCTGACCTTCCTGGCCAACCTGGGCTTCGACATCTACGAGGGCCGCGCGGTCAATACCGTCGCGCTCTCGGATGTAAAGGTGGAGAACGTCTTCGCGCTCATCACCTTCGCGCTCGACACCACCAGCCTGCTGCTGACCGTCGGCAACACCATCGCCGGTTTCACCGGCGTCGCCTCGACCATCACCACCCCGCTGGGGATCGCCGAGACCATCGCCTTCGCCCCCGCCACCTACGGTGCGCCGATTCTGCGCGGCGTCATGCAGTCGATGTGCGCGGTCTGATCGCTTTATAGATGCGAACAGCCGCCCGGTCGAAAGGCCGGGCGGCTGTTCGTTTTCCGTCAGTAGTACGGGTAGTACGGCTGAGCCGGGGCCAGCTCCTGCTTCGCCGCGGCGATCCAGCGCCCCGTCGGCGGCACCGCCGCCAGCACGAGAATCGCGAGCGACAGCAGCAATCCGACACCGCTGACAATCGATCCCGAGGCCACATTGATCACTCCGCCGATCGCACCCAAGGCGGAGGCGATGATCACCAGCACCCGCCCCACGGTCTTACGCATCAGCAACAGCACCGACCCGACCAGCCACATCAGCGCCATCACCCCCGCGAGGATGGCGATGACGAGCACCAGCACGGCGGTGCCGCTGTCCTCCCCCGAGATCCCGTCCCGATCATCGCGGAAAGCCACGACGAGCGCGATCAACCCGATGCTGCCCAGCACCGACAGCAATCCCAAGATGATCCCCAGCACGCCCGCCGTGATCGCGGTCCCGCCACTCGCCTGCATCGACGGCGCCCCGTATGGCCCCGGATACGTCCCATAGGGACCGGGGTACCCGGCCACCGGATAGCCCGGCTGCCCGAACCCCGTTGCCGGAGCAGCGGTTTGCCACGGAAACGGCCGCTGCTGCGGATAAGCGGTAGCCGGCGGATACTCCAGCGGCCCGAATCCCGGCTGCGCCTGATCCTCCGGCCCGTACGGATAACTCATCGGCTCTCCCCTCCCTTGCGCGCGAACTCTACTCCCGCACCGGCAGGGGCAATCCAGTCATTTTCGGGGACCGAGCCAGCGCGCCGGAGGGTTCCGGCTAGAGCCCGGCCGAGAAGACGCGCATGGCGTCCCGGACGTACTCGGCGGTGCCCTCGCCGTGCTTGTCGTAGTTGGCCGCGAAGCGCGGGTCGGCTACGTACATGTCGCCCAGACCGTTGAAGTACTGGGCGCTGATCGGGCCGCCGGTCGGGGTGGAGTCGAGCCAGTCGTAGTGGCGCTGGACGATTGCCTGAACCTCGTCGCTGTCGACCGGGAGGCCGGCCGCGTGGGCGCGGCCGTAGTCGGCGGCGATGTCCAGGTGGGTCTGGAAGTGGGCCTGCTTCTCCGCCTCGGTCTTGGCGTTCCACCAGCGGTCGCCGCTCTCCCAGGCGTCCTTGCCCCAGCGCTCGATGACCTCGTCCTTGTACTGGGCGTGGTCGAATCCGTCGAATACTTCGTTTGCCATCAGTTGTTCACCTGCTTCCGTCTTGCGCAATGTGGTTTGCACCGAGGCGATTTGGCGCGCGATCCGGTCCTGCTCGTTTCTCAGCAATTCCAGATGCGTGCGCAGGGCGGCGGCGGTGTCCTTTTGCCCCGCGAGGACTTCGGCGATGGCCGGCAGGCCGAGGCCGAGTTCGCGGAGCAAAAGGATGCGCTGCAGCCGTACGAGGGATTCCTGGTCGTAATAGCGATAACCATTCGAGCCGATCCGGGTCGGCGGCAGTAACCCGAGGTCACCGTAATGCCGCAGCGTGCGGCTTGTGGTGCGGGCCACCTTCGCCAATTCCTGGATCGACCATTCGGCGCTCACGTTCCGGCCTTTCGTATCCCTTCGTTCTCCTCGATGAATTCAGGATGCAAGTTGACGCAACGTCAAGGTCAAGCGTTAATCTACGCGCCGTCGGTGCACTCGGTGTAGCGGATGTGGACGGACTGCTTCGGCGGGGCGGAGCTGCCGAACATGGCGGCCGGGGCGGGCATCCAGTTGGTGAGCCGGTCCATGGCGTCGCGCTCGGCCTCGGCGCGGTTGCGGCCCGAACCGCCGTAGTAGTAGGTGTGATCGGCGCTTTCGGCGATGGAGCCGCAGCCGTCACGGAACTGCACCAGGATCTTGCAGCCGCGGTGGGCGCACTGACCCAGGGCATCCCGGTCGGAGGAACCCCAGTTCGGGTAGTTCCAGGCCGCGCCGTAGAAGGTGCCGCCGTCGGTGCTCAGCGCCAGCGAGCCGTACAGCGAACCGTCCGGACCGCGCTCCATGGCGTTGGCGGTACCGGCCCCCAGCGACGTAACCAGCACGGCCGCAGCGGAAACGAACATGGTCAGGGCGAGTTTGCCCGAGAAAGCCATTCGAAAATTCTCCCCGTATTTGAAGCGGCCCCTGAAAATGGGGGCAGCCCCGGTGTGCGCGATGGTGCGATCACCACCGACCGGAGTTCTATCACGGGGCACCGACAGGGCCAAGTCCGTTTTCCGCTCGGAAGCCGCTGGCGGGCAAAACGTTCCGAATGGGCCATCGAATCGGTCACCCGCGTTGCGACTTGCAACGAGGTTGCGGGCGTGACATGCTCCGCGTGCGCGCTGCCGGACTCCCGATTTCCGCGCGCGCACGATTCGAATTTTCGGGGGATGAGGAATAACCCAATGTTCTCTGCGGGCCGCGCCCGAGTTCTGCGCGTGGCGGCCACCGCCGCCGCCGCTGTCAGCTCCACGCTCCTGTTCGCCGGACCGGCGAATGCGGCCGGGCCGGTGACGCTCGGCGGCGGTTCCGGGGTCTACGTCGAGGACCTCACGGCCACGGACATGGTCAGCGACTGCACGCTCACCGCCGTGGGCTACGACAACAAGAACCAGCTCGTCGGCCTGACCGCCGGCCACTGCGGTGAGGTCGGCGCGCGCGTCGCGGCCGAGTACACCCGCAGCGGCGGCATCGGTGTGGTCACCGAGAAGAGCGAGGACATGGACTGGGGGATCATCGTCTTCAACCCGGACAAGGTGATCCCCACCCGCCGGGTCGCGCAGTCGGTGATCAACTCGGTGGGCGCCCCGCCGCAGATCGGCGAGACCGTCTGCAAGAACGGCCGCACCACCGGCTTCACCTGTGGACCGGTGTGGGAGACCAAGGCGCTCACCTTCCGTAGCCAGGTGTGTGCCAACCACGGTGACTCCGGCGCACCGGTGCTGCGCGGCGACCAGCTGGTCGGAATGGTGGTGGCGGGCACCAACTTCAAGGCCGGCCCGATCGATGTCGAGCTCCCGCTGTGCGAGGGCGGCGGCAACCTGATCCACGAGCCGGAGCTGTCCACCAATATCTCCGCGGTGCTGGCCGATATCGACCGCCGCGGCGGGGCGGGCGCGGGCTTCCGCATCGCCTGAGGCGTTCGCACGACGAACGGGGCGTGACCGGTTATCGGTCACGCCCCGTTTCGCGTTGTGCGGTGGCGGTTTTCGGTGGATCTCAGTAGCCCACCGTGATCCGGGTGCGGTGGTGGCGGGGCCGTTCGATCTCGTCGAGCAGGGCAATCGCCATATCCTCCATGGAGATCGAGGAATCGCCTGCCGCGTCGAAGAGTAGGTCGTCGGCGCCGAGCCGGTAGACGCCGCGGCGCTCGCCGGGCTCGAACATGGCGGCGGGGCTGATGTAGGTCCAGTTCACCGCGTGCTCGGTGGTGCGGAACACCTCGAGCTGGCGGCTGCCGCCCGCGGCGATCGGTCCCAGGTAGGCCGGGAATTCGGGCTGCTCGGCGAGCGTCTTGCCGGTCCCGGGGACGGTGAGGCTGCCCGCGCCGCCGATCACCAGCAGCCGAATCCCGCTGTCCGCCAGGCCCGCCAGCAGCGCGGCGGCGACCTCGGCCAGTTCGTGCTCGCGGCCCGGGGCCGGGCGGGTCACGCCGACCACGACATCGCTTCCGGCGGCGGCCTTTTCGACGGCAATGGGGTCGGTGGCGTCGGCGGTCCACACCTCGGCCTGCTCGGGCAGGTGGCGCAGCCGGTCCGCATGGCGGGCGACGGCCCGCACCGCGTGGCCCCGGCCCAGCGCCTCGGTGACGATCCGGCTGCCCGCGTTCCCACTCGCTCCGAACACTGTGATCTGCATGGTCTTTCGCTCCTTGATCTGCACGGTCTTGCGCTGCGTCGAGATGGATCCGGTCAGGCGGCGAGGCGGATCTTGGCGGTGAAGGTCTCCGCCGCGCCCGCTCGCACCCGGGGCTCGGACTTCGGCGCTCCCGGCGCGGAATCCTTTGTGCTCGGGCCCGATCCGGTCTGGCCGAGCAGGGTGCCGCCCAGGGCGATGACCATGCCCAGGATCTGCAGCGGTGCCAGCGACTGTCCGAGCGCGACCCAGCCGATGATGGTCGCCGAGAGCGGGCTCAGCAGACCGAGGAACTGCACCGAGGTGGCGCTGGCCTTGGCGATGCCGCGGAACCACAGCGCGTAGGCGACGGCCGTGCCGATCAGGCCCAGGAAGAGGTAGCCGCCGATATTGCGGGCGTCCAGCACGGGCGGCATGCCCTCGGCGATGGCGGCCACCGGCAGCAGCAGGAGCCCACCCGCTGTCAGCTGCCAGCCGGTCATGGCCAGCGGGCTGACCCCGTCGGGGCGACCCCAGCGCTTGGTCAGAATGGTGCCGCTGCCCATGGCGATGGCCGCGGCCAGCCCGGCGATCACGCCGAGGGTATCGAGGGCGGCCGTGGCCTTGAGCACCACGAGGGCGACGCCGCCCAATCCGATCAAGCCCGCCACGATCTTTCGGGCGCTGAGCCTTTCGAGCCCGGCGGCCGCCGCGAAGCCCACCGCGAACAGTGGCGCCGACGAGGTGATCACCGCCGCGACACCACCCGGCAGCCGGTAGGCGGCCACGAACAGCAGCGCCGTGAAGAGGCCGATGTTCAGCGCCCCCAGCGCGAACGCACGCGTAATCCATTGCCCGTGCGGCAGTTTCCGGGTCAGGGCCAGCAACAGCAGGCCCGCGGGCAGCACCCGCATGAGTGCGGTGAACATCGGGCGGTCCGGCGGCAGGAACGTGGTGGTGACGTAGTAGGTCGATCCCCAAACCAGCGGTGCCAGCCCGGTGAGGGCGAGCGTCCCGGTGAGTCCGGCGCGTGAGGTGGTCATTTCAGCTCCTCATTGATAATCTCAATGCTGAGATAAAACCATCTGGATACCTCAGTGTCAAGTATCTCAACATTGAACTTTTTCTGAGCCGAAAGGACCAGGTCACCGTGGCCGACGCCGTAGACCAGATCACCGCCGCCTGGCGCGAGCAGCGCCCCGACGTCGACTCCTCCCCCATGGAGATCTTCGGCCGCCTCTCCCGCCTGGGCCGCCTGTGCGACAAGGAACTCTCCGACTTCTTCCGCACCCACGGCCTCGAACGCTGGGAATTCGACGTCCTCGCCACCCTCCGCCGCTCCGGCAACGAATCCGGCCTCAGCGCCGGCGCCCTCAACAAGGCCGCCATGCTCACCTCCGGCGCCATCACCAACCGCATAGACCGCCTGACTGCCAAAGGCTGGGTAGCCCGAGTCCCCGACCCCACCGACCGCCGAGCCATCAAGGTCGTCCTCACCGACGAGGGCCGCGCCTTGGTAGACCGCCTCCTCCCCCTCCACACCGCAAACGAGGACCGCATCCTCACCGCCGCCCTAACCCCCACCGACCGCGAAACCCTCATCCCCCTACTCCGAAAGTTCGCCGAATCCCTCGGCGACACCTCCCTGGCCTGAAACGCGAAAAGGCGGCGCCCCCTTTTCGAGAGCGCCGCCTTCGTAGACCGAATTCACCTGCCACCGGTCATGTTTCAGCCAAACAGACCGAGCAGCCTTTTCCGGGCAAGCAATCGGCAGCCGGAAGCAGATCCTGAACCTCGCGACCGAGCGCCACGGCGGCGAGTATCAACTCGTCCACCTGGAACGTGCCCGGTCGAGCCATCCGGCGCGCGAGCACAGCACCCGTCATCCCAAGTCGTCGCCCCAGGTCCACGTCACTCACCCCCGCCTCCTTCATCGCCCGACCCAGCCGGTTCCCGACACATCTGTCCATCCAGTCCACCGGACCGCCTTCCGCCCCTTCGCCCAGCGCCGCCACCGGCCCCGCCATCGCGGTCAGCGGCAGCATTTGAGCTATCGTTCGAACATGTGTTCTATTATCCGGGGCAACAAGATGAGAGTTCAACGAACTCCGTCCACACAATCCGTGGGAGACCCCGCATTACAGAGCGCAATACAAATGTTTGCGGGAGAGGCGAGAACTCTTGGCTGACAACCTATTCGGTGACTACATCCGCCAACGCCGAGAAGACGCCTGGCTCACTCGCACCGAACTAGCCAAGAAGGCAAACCTGTCTGTCTCCCTCATCGAAAAGATCGAACTGGGCACCCGCCCGCCGACTCTGCACTCCCTGCAGATCCTGTTCGATCAACTGGACGTATCGCCGATGCACCGCAGACACATCCTCGACCTGGGCCTCCCCGGGCTCTTCGGCCCGCCGCCGACCGCGGCCACACCCGGCACCGACGACCTCGCGGACCTCGCCGCACTAACGGACCCCGCCAGCTTCTACACGTTGCCGATTTTCACAATCGTGGCCGCAAACGCGGCCCATCAGCGCGCCTTCCCCGGCCTGGGACCGGGCATGAGCTTCGTGGAATGGCTATTTCTCGAACCCCTCGCCCGCGAGGTGCTGGTGGAGTGGCGCAAGGAGGCATCCCGCTGCCTGCACAGCATCCGCCAACTCGCACCCAACATCGCCACCGACACCCCGGTCTCGAACCTGGTCCGCAGATGCCGAACTGCCGTCGAATGGGACGAGCTGTGGAACAGCAAGCCCCTCTACAACTTCGACGATCACATCCTGGTCCACGACCTGACCGACCGAAAGATCCGGAGTCTGCGGATCCGCATCTACTCGCCGGAATACCCCCAGCGCGCCTGGTGGCTCTGCCGGTTGATCCCGGAAACACACTGAGAGGAGCTCTCGGCGCGATCGTCGCCAGCTATTCGTACCTGTGAAAATTTGGCACATTGGCGAGAGAAGCAGGGTCTTCCATCGGCAGGATTTCAATAGAATCACTGGCCTTCGCCCGCGAGACAACGATGCCATTCAAGCAAGAACCGCACCACATGATGATGTACCCAGTTCTGGACGAGACGTTCCCAATGAACCGGAAATGCAGATCCCGCTGCCCACACGTCGGGCAATCCATCAAACCTACCGCTACGCCATCCAGAACAAGGGCGAGCTGACCCAGCCAGACTTTTCGATTACTCATTTACCAAGCCTCTTCAAATAGTGGGTCCAGAATTGTTCCTCACTCGCATGAGCCGCCAATTCCCATTTATGCATTGTTTCCATGGACTGATACTTCCCATAAACTCTTGCCTGCCATACATGCTGGCGTTCATGACCAAGAGTCTTCACCAACTCCTCAATCGACGTGAAGGCATCAGGGTACAGGGTTATAACCCGACCGTCGGGGGTAGTATGACCGTAAAGTTGTCGGCCGATCAAGTCAGGATTTCTATCCAGCTTGATCCTGACACCCTTGAAGGTCAGTTCGGCTGTATCAGCAACACGCCGTACGACACGCTTCTGCATAGGAACCGCCAGTTCAGAGAAGGCGCCGAGGTTCTCCGTGCGCCGCCAGTACCCACCTGCCCGCGGCGCCCCGTCGGAAATAACACCAAAGCTGCGCGGTACTCCCGCCCAAGATTCAGCCAGACCTTTGAAGGTTTGACTGATTCCTTGCCGCACAAAGGCAGCGGCAGATCGGACAGACACTTCCACACGCGCAGCGACGGCTGCGTCTGAATGCGCGAGAGATTTGCTGCGGACTGATGTAGACGCGTCGAAAGGCCTTTGTTTTAGCGGGATGCTTGGCCGGCTCGCACTGGGGAGCATGGCGTGCGAGGTTGGCGCGCTAGTGACTCCGCTCAGGCTAGAGCCGTCGGGCTGCATCGCGACGGCTTTCGGCGGGACCCCTGTCACACGGCTACCGAGGTTTTGAAGAGAATCCGATACACCAACACCGGCTCTTGTAGTGTCGTCGAGGGTATTTCTGGCGTTTGTCGCCAGACGACCAGTCGCGAGCTTGATCCCGGCGATCGCTGGACGTACGACGACGCCGCTCGCTTTATTGATCCCCGACGCGGCTGCCAGAGCGCCGAGCAAGGTGCCCATTCCTGCGGTGATGTTGCCCTGACGGAAATCTGCGTATCCGAAATTATTGGCGAGATCAGTGACCAGCTGGTTCGCTTCGCCCTTGTTCAGACCGGGAACGATTCCATTGTTGGCGGCTTGATATCCGAGGGGTCCGAATTGGGCGGTTATGCCGACAATCGCGGCGGTTTTGGCGAGGTTTTTACCCAGAGCTGTCCAGGAGTCGGCGAAACCCGGGCTGTCCGCACCACCGAGACCAACCAGCGGCAGGGTGGCCTGATAGGTGTTAAGGAAGGCGGTTCCGAACTTGCCGGAGAACGAGGTGTAGTTCTGGCCGTTCGCGCCGATTTCTGATCCAACCCACGGTTTTCCGGGGAACTCCCCGAACTGCGTGATTAGTTCGCGGTGCCCCTTCTTCTGCCAGTCCTCTCCGAAAATACTGAAGATCGTGGTGGCTTTTTGCTGGTCGGGTGAAAGAATGATCTCCTGCGTGAACACATTGTGGGTACGTTCACCATATTCTTTGGTCGGCTTGAAGATCTGAGTATGATCCGTTCCGGCGGTAATCGTTCCAAGGACGATTCCGCCTTCCTTTACGAATACACCACCCGATGGATTCGGTTCCAGCACATACTTATCCAGCACCACACGGTTCTCATCGAACTCGTGAACGGCATCGCTCGATCTGTACCCAGGTACCCGCTGCCAAAGCATTTCGCCGAGACTGCCGTCGGCGTTCTGCCGATAATGGCCCTCGCCCTTGTGGTCGAGGTCGCTGATGATCACCTCGGTCCACGGGTGATCGGTATCGGCGTCCTTGAGCACCTCAGTCACGATCTGTTTGTTGATCGGGTCGATGGTCTGGGCGTACTTCTGGTTCCACTGGTCGATACCGAAAGTGGTGGTCGTGGAGTCCAGGCCGCCGGTGATGCTGCCGGAGCCGTCTGAGCCCCATTGCTTCGTGGAGCCGTCGTAGCGGGTGAGGTATCCGGAGTGGTCGGGGCGTGTTTCACCGACCAGCCAGGGGGTGCTGAACTCGGGTGAGCCGAGGCGGAAGGCTTTTGTCGTGGTTCCGCCACCGGGCACGGCGTCGGTGACGTAGAACGTTCCGTCTGGCTGCTTGGAGACGGTCTGGTAGGCGAGTTCACCGTTGGCCTGGATTGTTTCGGTGGCCCAGTTGCCTTTTCCGTCGCCGACGGTGTGCGAAGTGGCACCGTTAACGAGGTCGCCGCCAGCGGGAACCGTGTAGGTGTCTTGGACGCCTGCGTTCGGCTGGCCGGCGGCGGGGATAAAGGTGACCGAATGCGATCCGTCCGGGTGCGCAATCCAGACTGTGGTGCCTTCTTTTTCGGCGCGGGAGCGGACCACGGTCGTCGTGTTGTCCGCGTTGTGGATGGTGGTGTCGATTGTCTGGCCGTTGGTCCCAGGGACGACGACGCTGGTTTGTGTGTTGTCGGCGTTCGGGGAGCTGTCCCACTGAGTACCGTCGGCGGGTAGCGGCACCGGCGCTGGAGCCGGGACGACCGGCTGTGGCAGCTGTCCTTCCGATGCCGGCACCGGACCTGTCGGTTGGGTATTCGGCTGCGGAAGTGGCTGGTTCGGTGCTGGCTCGGGGGCCGGGGACTGCTTGATCGGGCCGCCGGTGGGGAGGCCGGCGAAGTACATCGAGGGCGTGGCGGAGATCTGTTTTGCGGTCGAGAATGGGGTGAGGTCGTCGGCGCGCCTGAGGCGGTTGAAGACTCGCGCCGCGTCGGCCGGGGAAGACACAGAGAAGTTGTGGACACGGCCGCCGGTATCGGTTGGCGGATCGGCCGCAGGCGCAGATGACATGGCGTGCCGGGTCTTTCGTTGTGTGGGCATGAGAAAGGCCCAATCCCGCGTCGGGATTGGGCCTTTATTCGGAGGTGGCAGAGGAGGCTAAGACCTCTTGGAAGCGCTGGCGGACCTTTTCATCTGGTCGCCGCGGTTGATGCGCTGGATCAGTTGGGCGGTGTCCTGCTGGTTGAGGTTGTTGAAGTTGTAGATTTTCTGCCGACCGGAGCGCGGGGTGGAACCGGTTGTGCTCGCGGCACCGGGGATCCAGGCGGCTACTGGTCGAGTCGACGCCGAAAAGGCTGATGGCGTCATTGGATTCGACATCGGGGCCTCCTAGCGTTCGAGTCGTTCCAGGCGGGTGTAGATGTCGGCGAGGGCGTCTACGACGGTGCGGTTGTTCAGTTGGGGCCAGCCGGCGTATTGGCCGGTGTCGCGCTGGGTTCGGCCGCAGAGCTGTTCGCGAATGTCTTTGACGTCGCTGCCGATGGGGGCGCAGAACGCGGTGATGAATTCCTTGAGTTCGGTGACTTCTGCTGCGCTCATCGGCGCATCCTCTCCGTCGATGAAGGCCTGGACATCGCGGCGGAAGGCGTCCATGTCGATGCCGGCGGGGTCGATTTTTCCTTCGCTGCTGTACTCGCGGTGGGCTACGCAGTCGGCTGCGGTGCGGTCGATGCGGCGCAGGATGGCGGCGCAGCCGCGCTTGTAGGCGTCGAGTTGGGCTGGTGTCCAATCGGTTCCGTCACCGCGGGAGACGGCTTCGATGCCGATCACGTGGTAGTTGGCGTTGTTGGTGGGCCAGCCGGGCCACGAGCCGCGGCCGGCGTGCCAGCAGACGCCCGCGGCGATCACCCGATAGGTGCCGTCGCGTTCCAGAACCAGTTGGGCCAGTGGGCCTTCCAGGTCGGGGCGGCCGTATTGGACGATGCGCCAGTCGTCGGTTCCACCGCCCGCAGTGTGATGGCAGAGCACGCCGCGCAGGTCGGCGAAGTCGCCGTGGCCACGGTCGCGCCAGCCGTCGTGTTCGATGACGCGCAAACCGGCGGCCCGGAGTACGTCGGCGAGCCAGATCGGATCTCCGGTCCAAGACATGCGATATTCCTCCGTTACGTGACGTCGAAGGTGACGTAGGTGCCGTTGCCGCCCTTCACTGTCGCGGTGACACCGAAGATGCCGGTGGTCGAGTTGGTGACGGCGAGCCACAGCCGATCACCGGGCTGCACGACGATCGGAGTATCGGAGAGGGTGGCAACCGATTGCCCGGACGGGAAGTCCATGCCCTTGATCTCGGCGTTGTTCTGCATGAGCGACACATGAAAGGCGCCCGCCGACGGGCTCCAGGCAGCGGACAAGGTCACCTTGCAGCGCGCGATGCCCGCCCCTGACCCAGCGATGAGGATCTCGTTGGCGGCGGATATGACGGTGTCCGGGTACCCGGTGCGGGCAGTCCATCCGGACACCTTCAGGGCGGTAGTGGTGTCCTTGGCGACGGCCAGGTCACCGGATTTGTCCATCCCCATAGATGTCAGTGCCGCGCTGGGGGCGACGACGATGAGTCCCATCAGATCGTCACCCCTTTGAGGCTCACCTGTAGTCCCTTACCGGCCGGACTGTCAGCGGTGGTGATGTTGACGGTGAGGCGATCACCGGCGGCGAACGTCCACGGGCCGCCTGTCGTGACGACCGTGTCGGTGTTGTGAGCGGCGGCCGTGATGGTCGTCGAAGTGCCTGCGACAGGGTTGTTTCCGCTGCCGTTCGTCTTGCGCAACTCCACGACCAGATTGCCGGAGCCCGCGGTCTCACCACGGAAGGTGATCGAGCTGATGCTGATCGCCCGCTCGATCCGCAGCCCCTCCGGCATCACGTTTCCGGTGCCCGCCACGCGAGTTCCGGTGTGCGACTTGAAGGCGATGTCGTAGGCCTGACCGGCCGCAGTGGGAGTGCGTTGGTCGCTGAGCCGCGTGTCGGTGGTCGACACGGCTCCGAGAACGGTGCGCCCCGCCGCCGCATCGCTGGCAGTGAGCAGCGAACGTCCCACAGCACTCGCATCCGAGAGATGGGCGGTGATGTGCGTGTGCGCGGTGGGAGTCCGGGCGTCGGTGAGCCGCGAATCATCGCCCGCAACAGCGGTTGTCGAGGTCGAGCCGATGATCGGCGGGAAGGTCGCGGGCTTGCCGGTGACACCTGCCCAGTCGGTCGCACCGGCCGGGCCCCGGATCACGATGCCCTGTCCGTTGGGAGTCCAGCCACCGGCCGTCGCGCGGTAGACGTACAGCAGCCCGTCCGCCTTGACGACATATTGCGCACCGTCTTTCGGAGTGGCCGGCAGCGCGGCGTAGGTGGCCGCCTGCCCGTCGATCTGGATGCCCGCGCCACGCTCACCGCGCACCACGGCATTACCGCCGCTTGCGGGTACCGGCGAGACGAGTGTCAGATCGACCAGACCGGACGCACCCGCGTCGGGGTTGGCGGGGTCCGGGCCTGCCACGTACTCGGGGACGTTGAAGCTGAACGGTTCCAGGGCAACCGATTCACCCTCGTACTGGAGCGAGAAGGACACCCGCCAGGTCCATTGGCTCGGATTGGTGTCGGCGTTCGGCGCGACCAGCCGGATGCCACGCTGCCCGCGCCAGGTGAGGTAGCCGAATTCATCCAGTTCGCACACATAGTGATTGGGCAGCTGGACGTAGGTGGCCGGCGCGGGCTGCGCAGCGGCCACCAGTACCTTCGGCGCGTCGGCGGTGAAGGTGACCGTGCCGGTGAGGGGTGGGAACTCGGGGAGATCGCCGATGTCGGGGCCGTCGGCGATATTCGCGAGAAAGCGTCCGACGACCTTGCCGTACTTCAGTGGGGCCAGATCAGCCATCGATCAATGCCTTTCGTATTGGGGTGGGCCTATTCGGCCGGTGTCGGGTTGCTCGCGGGCGGCTCGGCGGGCTGTCGGTAGACCCAGAGCAGCCTGTCGTTCTTCATGAAGGCGATGGCACCGGGCAGCCCGGAGACACCGCGCACGGTGTTGCCGGGATCGGCGCCGAGCGCCAGCGGGAGGGAATCCGTCCGGAGCTTGCGGGGTTCGTCCACGGCGGTCGCGGGGTCGCCGGGGTGGCTCCAATAGGTAATGAATCTTCCGAATTCCACACTCGTCCAGACGAGTTCGCTGTCCTTCGGCACCAGAACGTCGGTCCACTCCGACCCGACATCGACCGGCAGCCGGAAGATGGTGGTCATTGCTTACACCTGCCCCGCGTAGACGATCAGCTGTGCGCCGGTGTTGTCGACGGAGAACGACTGGCTGCCCTTGGCGCGTTTGGCGATCACGTAGAGGGTTACGGTCTGATTCGCCTGCGCCACACCGAACTTCGCGTTGGGTGAGAGCGGGAAATCGAACTTCGGGCCGATCAGCACCCAATCCCAGTTGCTCATGTCGTAGCCGTAGCCGTAGCCGACGAGCTCACCGGTGGGGCTGCCGATCCGCACTTCGACATCGGTGCGGGTGCCGTAGCCATTGCCATTCGCGGACGCGACCCGGACCGAGCCGCGCACCTGCGGCCGCCACGTCACCGGCTGCCCCGGAATGGTGATGGCGGCGATCACCTTCTGGTCGTTGAGGTTCGAGCCGCCGTTGAACTGGCTTTTGCCGATCGCCCACGGCCCGCCGAGCTTCGGGTTGGGAGCCGGTACGAACTTGCCGAGGGCTGTGCTCCATTCGAGCACGTAGTCCTGTGCGACCGGATGATCGGCGTCGATCAGGACGTCTGCCGCATCCTGAATACGTCCAGCCGCGCCCGGGTCACCGGCATTGCCTTGGGCGCCCCGCGGGAAGGTGACTTCGAGATGCTGCCCCGGTGTGGTTCCGGTGATTCGTGCCGAGGCAGACGATCCTGGCGCACCCGCAATGGCGCTGCCGCTCAGAGCATTCGGCGGGCCAGCCTTTCCCGCTCTGCCGAACGCGTTGGCGAACGCGATGAAGTCGAGGCCCGTCCAGTAGTAGACGGCATTCTCCGACACCACTCGCCAAGCACTGCGCGCGTCGGCGGTCGTCAGATTCAGTGCCTTCAGGGCCGCTACGTCCGCGACGTCGCCGCGCCACAGCCAGGGCCAGGCCGGATCGCCCTCGGGGCCGGGCCCACCGGCCGGACCCTCGCGCAACTCGATGAGCGCCTCGCGGTCGACCAGTTCCAGTGGATTCACCGTATACGGAAGTCCGACTGAGTCGGAGACACCCCGCATGGTGATCATGATGTTCTCGTCGTAGACGGTCTGCTGTTCGTCGGTCATCCTGTTCTCCAGGCTCATGAGGCCGTCACCGGCCGCGCCCAGCACACGATGTGCGAATCGTCCTGCCGGTAGGAATAGTTGGAGTCGCCCCGGTTACGTCGCAGCACCACGAACAGCGTGACCGCCTGCCCGGCCGGAATGACGCCCACCGTGCTGTCCGGAGTCATCGTCCGCGTGCCGTAGTAGGGCTGGAAGGAGCAGAATCCGTCGGCGCCGAACGGGAATCCGGCTCCGAGCGCGACGATCTGCCCGGTCGCCGAGCCGATACGGACTTCGGCATCGATACGGGTGTTGAAGCTACCGATGCCCTCATCGGTGAAGATCAGGGTGCCGCCCCCGATCACCGGACGCCAATCGACGTCCTGGGCCGGAATATTCAGCTGCGCCACGGTATTCGGCGAGGTGCCGACTTTGCTCTGCGACGCGGCGAATCCGGGGCCACCGTCCCACGCCTGCGAACCCTTGATCGACCATGGGCCGCGCAAGCCCGGATTGGGGCGTGGTGCCCACCGTTGGCTGGTCGTGTTCCACACCGGAACCGCACCGTCGACGTGCGTTCCGTCCGCGTAGTCGGGGGCCTGCCGAATCGGTCCGGGTCCGCCCGGCGCACCTTTGACTCCCTGCACTCCCTGCGGGACAGTCAGATTCAGCACCAGATTCGGGCGGGTGCCGGTCACGGTCACCACTAGATCGGTGCCCACCGGGCCAGTTGCGACCGTGCCGATCGAGATATTGCACGGCGCACCGGTCGGTCCGGCGCCACCGAACGCATCGGTGAAGGAGTCGAAACTCGTTCCGTTCCAGTACATCAGGGTGTTGGTGGCAAGTACTCGCCACGCCTTGCCCGCATGGGCGATGGTCAGTTTCGAGGACAGCGCCGTCAGCGCGGCCTGATCGGCGATATCGCCCTCCCAGCGGAAGACCGCGCCGGGTTGACCCTGCGGTCCCACCGGGCCGGGTGTGCCGGTCATCAGTTCGAGCGACCCGTCGCGCGGAGTGCCGTGCAGCGCCTGCACGACCCCTGCGGTCCCGACACCCTCGTCGATACCACGAATGAGCGTGGACTCGAAATATTCTCCTACGGTTGACATTTCACCTCATTCAGATGGGCTGGGCGTGGACGACGAGTGATGCCTGGCTACGCGAGAAGCCGATCTTCCCGCTGCCGTCGCCCGCACGATTCAGGCTGACCACGAAAGTGGCGGGCTGTCCGGCGGGCAGCGTCGCGAAGGTCGAACTCGGCGACAGGGATGGCACCGAGGTCTCGTCGCGGTAGGAGGTGAGCAGCGGAAGATACAGGTAGCCGCCGGCGCACGGACGCGTGGCGGCGACGATCACGCCGTCTGCGCTGCCCAATCGCACGGTTGCCTCGACCGCGGAGCTGGCGCCGTACACGTACACGTGTCCCTGCACGACCGGCCGCCAGGCGAACGACTGCGCGGGAACGGTGAACGTGCCGGCCGTCAGCTGCGATGCGTCGACCTCCTGATCCTCCACGAAGTCTTCCTGGAACCAGGACCAGGGACCGACACCCATGGGCGGCTGCAAGGGCCGGAATTTCTGCGTAGGGCGGTGATAGGCGAATACATAGTTGGAACCAGGACTGGTCGAGTGGTCGTAGTCCGGCGAGTCGACGAGCTTGCCCGAAACGCCCGCCGGACCCTTGGGCCCGGCGAAACCGGCAGGTGCGGTGACCTTAACCTGCTGATTCGCACCCTTGCCGACGAAATCGAGAGCCGGAACCGTCAGATTGGGTTTGTGCAGAGTAGGGGCGACATCGAGCGTATTGGCGTCGGCCAGCGGTCCCTGTGGGCCCACGGCGTGTGGCGAGTGCAGCCACCGCGTGCCGTCCCACACGTCCATGCCATCGTCGTCGAGTCGATGCCACCACTTGCCCCGGTCGTCCGCGCCGAGTCCGGTCGGGCGGGCCGCAGCGGTCGGGATCTCACCCATCTTTCGAAAGGTGCTGCGCGGACGACCTTTCGGGCCCGCGGCGCCGGTCGGGCCCGGGGGCAGCGCCAGGTCGGCCACTTCGTCGGAGACCGTTAGCTTCGCGTCCAGCGTCGGCAGGCCGTCGACGTCCGGCTGCCGGGTAATCGTGATTCGGGCGGGAAAACTTATGTCCGCCATGATGTTTCCTCCCAGCGAGGTTAGAAGATGAGCAGGTCCAGATCCGCGCCGACATCGGTGGACAGGTCCTTGATGGCGGCCGCGAAGCGGCCGAGCCGCTGCCAGGCCTTGACGACCGAGTCCTCTTCGTCGGAGCCGTCGCCGACGGTGATCTGCCAGACGGCAGGGGTCTGCCGGTCGTCGGTGAAGGTCAGTTCGGTCACGTAGTCGGTGAATACGGCCTGGCCGACGGCGAAGCCGATCTGATCGCCGAGTCCGAAGTCTCTGCCCAGCAGGTAGGGGGCGTTGTCCTCGATGGTCACCTTGTGGCTGGTGTAGCCGCGTGTGAGATGCAGCCCCTGGCGGGCGGCGACCAGGCCGTCGAGGTTGAAGGCCTTATCGCTGCCGGTGATGTACAGCTCGCGAAACGCGTACGGCCCTGCCTTACGGGCACGTTCCATGTCCCGGTACACCATCCAGGCCAGGAAGACGTCATTGAGCTGGCCGCGGTACAGCCAGCCCAGACCGATCAGCGACAGCAGACCCTTGATGACGACTTCGATACCGGCGTTCACCCACCCTGGGGAACGGCCACCGATGATGACGTCTGTCGCGGTCGGCTTGTGCAGCGCGATTTCGGAAGCGCCGATGCCGGAGTACTCCCCTTCGAAGTACCAGACCCACGGGAAGTTTCGGGTGGTACCGAACTTGCCCTGCTCCCCGTAGACGGTCTCGTAGTCGGTGGTGGAGTTGAGGTTCGGGTAACGCATCGGCGTGGTGCCGTCGTCGGCGAATTCCTCGAACCAGGACTGGATTCCGTCCAACAGCGTGCCGGTGCTGCCGGTCACGCCGGACTTGTCGACGGTGTCGATCACGACGGTCGGGTGCTCGAGATAGAAGTAGTTCGGTGCCGGCTGCTCGTCTTCTTCGGGCAGGAAGAAGCGCGCGGTCAGCATGACACCGGAGTCCTCCAGCATCGGCTGGAACAGCTTGTCCGCCATGTCGAAGCGCGCGGAGGCCGCGCTCCAACGGCTGGTGTCATGCAGAGGGTCGACGGGAACCACAGCGATCGGGAACAGGGTGTTGCCCGCATTCCACTTCGGGGTGTTCTCGCCATCCACGGGAGCCCATCCCGGCGCCTGCAGTCGCATCAGGTTCATCGACAGATAGGTCGTCACCAGCGTCCGAACGGGTCCGAACAGAATGTGGTGCCGCGGGAATTGCGCCAGCACCGGCGCGAACGGCGACGCCCAGCAGCAGATGGTCGCGATGTGGTTCCAGGCGTGAATGGCCTCGATGTCGACCGTCTCGACACCGTTCTCGTCCCGGACGATGGACGCCTTGGTGATGTAACCGTCCCATCGGAAACCCTTGGTGTTCACGGTGATCGGGATGGTGGCGTCTTCACCGTCCGGATTGTTGAACAGGTGGTCGAAGTGCACCATGTCGCGCGGGCAGATCATCTTCAAGCCGCCGGCGGCGTTGCGCGGATAGGTGAACTGCAGGGAGAGGTAGCTGTGCTCCTCCCCCACCTCTTCCATGAATTTGTTCCAATAGCGAACCAGCACATCGGGATTGCGCGCCTTTTCCTGGTCGACCCGGAACTGCTCGTCCATCCGTCGTGTTTCGTCGTAAGGATCCCAACTGCCCGCGGTCATCAGAACGGCCTCGAGGATCGGGGAGTGACCGAGGCGATGATGCTGGAGGCGGTGGTGCCGCCATCAACTTGCACCGTGATCTCGGTGGAACTCCACGGATTCATCGACTGCATCCAGCGACGGCCCCTGAGCTGCGCCCACACATTGACCGGTTTCGCACCCGAGCTGTCATAGACCGTCGCGGTCCGATGCCGCGGATGGGTGTCGATCCGTAGCGTCTGGGTAGCGGTCAGCAGCGGCGTCTGCACCATGCGAGTCAGATCGCCCGCGACCGGATCCAGAATCTGCCAGCGTCCCGGGCCGTTCATCGTGTATCGCGGCCAGGCTTGCTGATCAGCGGCGTTGCGCAACCGCACGCTGCCCTGGCCGATGCCGGCCGAATTGGTCCACACCGAGTTCTCGTCGAAGTGTCGCTCCAGCGGATCCATCGCGGTGGCGGACATCTTGTAGACCGCCATGGCATTTCGCGCGGGATCGACGTCTCCGACCGGCTCGGGGGCGGCATCCAGCTGTGCTTGCTGGAACCGCCAGCCCTGATGCCGGGTGTAGTAACCGACAGTCACCGGCTTGTCTGTAGACCAGCCTCGGAACCAGGCGTCGTGCACCGCATGGAAGTCCCGGATCGGATCGGCCCCGGTATCTTTCGCGGAGGTCGAGATGACGACCAGGAAATCCCACTCCTTCTTGGAGCGGACCGATCGAATGAAGGTGGCGCCGTCCTGGCGCGCACCCTCCGAAACCAGCAGCTGCACCGGCGCGAACATGAAGCCGTTCTGCTGGGACAAGCGCACACCCTCTCGACCGGAGTTCACTCCGGACAGGTGCCACACTCGCCCGTTGACATCCCACACGACCACCTTCGTGCCGTGGGTTTCCAAAAGTTGGTGGCTCATCGCCCGAAACCTCCTCCGCGTTGCTGCGCCACAGCCCGGCGCCGACGCACCCGCTCGACCGCGATCGACGCGCTCTTCGGGTCCATGCCGTTGAAGTTGTAGATATCGCCGCGGACGGTGTGCCCGCCCGGGCCCTCGGCCAGATCGGTGAGACCGAAACCGGTTCCGACCAGCTCTTTGATCGTGTTGCCGACCCATTCGATGGGGCGGGTGAATTCCTCGGCGATGCTGCCGCCGATCATCGAGCCCAGGAACTCGCCGATGACCGGAGCGAGCGGCGCGGCGGGGCCTAGGAACGGCGCGGCCAGGGTGCCGAGGAAGCTGCCGGCGAGGCTGCCGAGGGTGGAGCCTGCGCCGGAGATCGCTCCGGTCAGGCCACCGAGCAAGCCGTGCTGCTGCAGGCCCTGGATGCCGTATTTGAAAGCGGCTACGCCGACCTGCTGTTCGTTGGTGATCTGGTTCGCCGAGGATGATCCCGAGTTGCCCTTGGGTGTCCACTCGATGCCGGTCGCCTGGCTGATCCAGCGACCGATGATGTCGGTGTACGTGTGGTCGGGATCGGCAGCGCTGTATGCCTGGCCGAGTGGACTCGTCAGTTCCGCCAGATGATCAGCCAGGAACTGGGGAGCGTCACTGCCCAGGATCGGTGACAGCAGATTGCCGAGATCGGTACCCACCTTCCGAGAGGCGAGATTGACCAGATCCGTGAAGTTACCTTCGCTGGGGTTGTATTGATGGATCTCGTCTTGAAGGGTTTGCGCGTCACCGTTCGCCGTCTTGCCGGTAAGAGCATCGAGCCAGTTGAGGCCCTTCGGCGTCCGCACGTACCGCTTGGGGGTATTCGGATCGTCCTTGACGAAGGCCTGGACATCCATGCCCGGCGTCTTGGCAATCTGCACCGAGGGCGTCAGGTACGCCCAACCAGACGCCAGTGTGCCGTCCTCGCTGCCCTCCAGGTATTCCCAATGCGGCTGGGTATTGGCATCCCCGCCAGCGGGATTGCCTCCGCTCGGAGAGCCTGCCGGGCCAGCATTCACGACGACGCTGCCGCCGCCGTTGTCATTCGAGGTAGGTTCCGGCGCGGAACCCTCTCCGGTGTCGCCGGTCCCCGTTCCGCCGGGCACGCTTGCTCCGGTAGCGCCGGAGCCGGTCACGGAAGTCGCTGTCCCTCCGCCGAGTCCGGCCTGCACGGTCAGCGACGTGGTCAACTGACTCCCGAACTGCGAGCCGATCAATCGGCCGAGTTGTTCGCCGATCACGGGCGCGAGTTCACCGGAGGGACCAAGGGCGGGCTGGATTGCGGCGCCGAGCATCTCACCCAGTCGGCTGCCTGCTGCGGTGGCTGCGCCGCTGATACCGGAACCGAGTGCCGCGGCCAGCGAACCCAGCTCACCGGCTGCACCGGTAGGCGAATTCGGTTGTGCGGTACCAAGGAATCCAAGGGTGGCGGAAGGGGTGGCCTGAATCGATGCCGTCATCGGGACGGCCGAACCGGCAAGATCCGCGTCATTGCGGACCGACGCGGATGCGGGCGATCCGGGGCGGGCCGCAAACAATCCGCCCGGCCCGAACATGGGGGCCAGGGCCGAGCCCAGCGCGGCGCCCGCCCAGGAGGCCGCGTCGACCGCGGCGTTTCCCAAGCCTCCCAACGTGTCCGCGATGACGCCCTGGCCGAGCAGGTCTCGCCATTGGTTCGGATTGCTGGGAGCGGTGGTGCGACTCGCGTCCGCTCCGGCGAGACCCGGCAGCATGCCCGCCAGGAAGTCCGCGGAGGGCACCCAGCCGGAATTGATCGCGTCGAGCAGTGAGAGAGCGCGTGCGGCCGACTCGGCATTGACCACGTACTCGCCGCGGGACGCCGCCAAGTGCACCAGGTCGGAAGCCGAGCCACCGGGACCTGACACCAGGCCGCCGTCTGCGACGGTATCGCCCGGCTTGTAGACCAGACCGCCGCGTGCGCGTCGCACCGGGTTTTGTTCGAAGACCGAATCGCCCTGATCCTCAGAGTCTTCCGGCGTGCGGTGTCCGCCTCGTTTGGCAGGATTGAGTAGCGTCGTCTTGGCGCTGAACTTGACGATCCGAGTTTCGGTCTCGTCGCTCTTCGAGCTGTCACGAAGCAGGTTCAGCGCCTGCGACGCGACCCGGTCCGCGAAGAAGTTCGGAACGTGGCCGAGCACCTCCTCGAAGGCGTGGGCCAGCGCGGCGAACGGGCCGGACCGGCCGACAAGGGAGTTCGGCGCACCGGACCCGTTGTCGGAGACAAGGATCGGATCCTGGTCAGGGAGCGTGACAAGGGAAGTCCCAGGGGTAGGTCCTCCCTCCCAGAGGGCGCCGCTGGGGAGCGTGATCCGCTTCCCCGGTGCAGGCTGCCCGCTGGTTGTCATCGCGAGAATGTCCGGCAGTGTCATCGCCGGTGGGCGTCGCTTGTCCACAATTCACATCCACTTTCTGGGCCGATTGCGCCCGAGCTCGCCCACCGGCGAGGAATCACTCACTCCAGCCGAGGAATTCGTTGATCCGCTCGACCCCCATCGCCGTTCCCACGCGTTCGCGGCCGGATTCGAGGCCGGGCCGGGCGATGGGCTCGGGACGGTTGCGCCCGTTCCGGGCATCGTCGCTCTTGGACCACACCAGCCAGCGCAGGCAATCAGCCATCTCCGCGAGCAGGTACTGGTCGAGCCGCCAGCGGTGGGCTTCGGGGTGCATGGTGCGCATCAGTGCCGAGTCGGGCGGCAGGAACTTGACTATGGCCTTCAGATCGCCCCAGCTCAGCGTTTCATCGCCGAGCCGGCGCAACCGGAGGCCGAGGGCAATCAGGTCGTATTCGATTGCCTCGGAATGCTCTTCGAGAAGGGCATCGAGGCTCAGGATTCCCCCAGGCTGATACCCGAGTGCGCGCGCCAGGCCTCCAACATCTCGTGGTAGGCGTCCGGATCCATATCATCCAGGGCCGCAAGCGCTTCGGGCGAGACCGCCAACTCCAGCAGGGTGTACATGGCATCCACATCGCCCAGGCGGCGGATCCGGCGGACCAGGCCCGGCTTGAGGTAGGTCAGCGACGGCAGCTCGATGTCGATGCCGTCGACCTGGTAGTGGAAGTTGTCCTTCACCTTCGCGGGAGTGGTGATCGCGATGGGGGCTTTCGGGGAAGTCATTGTTACGCAGACCCTTTCGTCTAGTCGTTGTGGTGGTTTATGCAGTTGGAAGGCCCAACGGCGGCGGCGGGCCTGCGCATAGGTTTTGGAATAACCGCCGCCGTTGGGGGCTTTGCAGGACGGCTCAGGGCCGTCAGAGGGCAGGGCTCAGCCCCGACTTACTCGGGGCTGAGCCCTGTCTTGGTGTTCGACGGTGAATACCGTCGGAATCAGGCGGTCTTGATGCCGTCGTCCAGGTAGCGGTACGCCTTCACGCCGGCGTCGTCCTTGAAGGCCTCGACGCTGATGGTGAAGCCCGCCAGGGCGTTCGACACGAACTTCTTCTCGGTGACCGAGGTGATCTTGGCGTTCGGCAGCACGATGCGCAGCTTCTTGTCCTCGTTGACCATGTCGAAGATCCACGAGCGACGCGGCAGCGGGGAACCGGTCTCCTTGACCTGGTACAGCGCACCGGAAGTGGCGGTAGCGGCGGTCGGAACAACATTGCCCGCGCCGAAGACCTCGCTCAGCACGTCCTTGTCCCACACCGCGTACAGGGTCAGACCGAAACGCACCGAATGCTCGGTCTGCAGCTGCGCGATGATATCGGCGTTCCAGTCCTTGACGGACTCGATCTTGCGCTCACCCATCGATTCGATGCCGTCCTCGGACACATAACCCAGCGCCTTGAACGCGGGATCGATAGTCCCGGCCGCACCGGTCGGCAGCGCGGTAGCCAGCGGCGCAACCAGAACACCGCCGGTAACGGCGATGTTCGGAGTGCCGGCGCCAATGTACTTGCTGGTAGGCAGAGCCATTTTTGTTATCTCCCTTGGGATTTGCGCAGGCCCTAGGGATTCGATCATTCAGTTTCGACTGCGTGTAACACGCAATCAGGCGAGAACAGTGCCCCGCACAATCAAGTCGGTGACAACCGTGTACCGCGGAGCGGCAGTCACCGGATCAGTATCGTTCTCTTCGCCCGCATCCTCGACGTAATCGCACCAGACAGTGCCGATACGCCCGGGAGCAGCGGCATTCACGAAGCCGCGCACCAACGCAGCCAGCCCGGCCGCATTCCCAGCGTCATCGGAGCACTCGAACACAACCCGGGGACGATCCAGAACCAGCTGAGCACCACGGCGCCCTTCCCGATCCTCGACGTCGAGACGGGCCTTGCGATCATTCCGAGTAACCCGCACCATCCGCGTGGGCCGCGGATCGGGAACCTTCGTGACCACCACCGCGCCATCGGAAACGGCCGCAAGCTTGGCAGTCAAGAAGTCGACAAGAGTTTTCTCGATATCAGGAAAAGCGATTCGTTCCACCATTACACACCTTCCTTATCTCACAGTGGGCCGCATTACCAGCCGCCCGCAGCGAGCCATTCTGTTTGAAATTCAACAGGGCTGATCTCGCGTGCGGATATACCTGACTCTTCGGACAGCCCCGAAGGAGAAGGAAGCGGGTCTTCATCCAGCAAGGTATGTTCCCCTGGCTCGCAGCGAAAACAACCTTCCGTGCGGTACTCATCCGCGAGACCGACAGCACCGTCTCGATATATTTCAATTCGGCGTCGCTGGAAGCGGTTTTCCCATAACTCACAGAAACTGACGGCTGGGATGTCGTCCGCTCCGAGCTCGTTCGAAATCTCAATATATAGACATCCAGGATCCTCGGGAATGAACCCTGCGGCTCGTTGGACGGCGAGGCTGCGGTCCATCTTTTCACGAGCATGGTCGGTCCAACCCGATTCCGACGTCCGTTCATCCTGCTCCCACAGCCAATCAGTACAAGCTTCGGACGCTTCCTCGACCCGCTGATTCTCGACTTCGTCGAGCATCCATGCCGGAACCTCTTTCCTGGGGAACATATCGAGGTCGCCGGCGAAGTCCAACCAAAGCAGCGGCTGAGGCGAAGGTCGGTCGTAGTCGAAATCGACGAAGAAATCCCCCGCTCTCAATATCCTCAGATTAAAAGTAAACCATGTACCCAACCCTGAGATATACATAAGTTTACGCAGTTCCGCAACTTCGCGCGGAATGATGACCGGCTCACCCATATCAGATAAGCGACCATCAGGAGTTTCTACCGCAACATCCAGGCCAACGACTGCGCCGGCAGCTCTAAATGTTGCGCTTATTTCAATCCATTCCAATGATGAATATTCTCGCAAATACTCGACAATTTCACCAATAAGCTCTTGCTGCCGCAGCATATCAGCCACTCATCTCATTACGCATTCGGCGTTCCATGCCAAACTTGTGTCCAACAGATTTCGGTTGACACGCCTCTATTCGGGAAATAGCTTCAGGATTGGTATTTAGTACTGGAAACGCAGCAGTCGTCGCACCAAAAACAGTAGAGTGTGCCGTCGAATGCCAGGTTGCCGAAGGGCGTGAGGTTGCCTCCGATCGAGGCGAGGAAAGGCATGGAGTTGCCGCATTCGGGGCAGCGGGGGTGCCGGTCGACGGTGATCCAGTTGGGGAGACCGCCGACTTGGTGTTGATTGCTTTCGTCGGTCGACTCGTCGCTGATGCCGGTCTGGTTGGGGTGGAGTTCCAGTACGAGTGAGCGTTCCCCACCGGGCACCATGTCGGCGCTGCCGGTGGCGGGCGCGGACGGACCGTAATAGACGTGCGTGCCTTCGGGTGTGATGCGCAGGGTTGTCGAGTTCAACGAGTAGCAACCGCAGGTGTACCAGAAGAAGGAGGGGTTGTTTCTCAAGGCGAAAGGCAGCGAGTCTGCGGCGAGTTCGAGCACCCGCTCGGCCGGTGTCCCACATTCGAGACACACCGGTACCTCGCCGTGGAACAGGCCGCCCACAGTATGCGGGCTTTGCTGTCTGTCGGCGATGAAACCCATGTAGGCGGGCCAGAATCCGGAAGGCCGACCGGAGTCCGGCAGTGTGCCGGCCAACTGCATCAGCAGATACCAGTCGCTGGGTTCGTCGACTGTGTCGCGGGTGCTTCGCACGAGTTCGCGAGCGTGATCGGTGCGGATCAGTGCGAGAGCTTCCAGCGAAGGGAGGGTATGGGCCTGTTCCCAGCGTTCAAGGAAGGCGTCGGCCAATTCGTCCGGTCCGCCGGACAGTAGGGCGCGGGCCATGTGCGGCTCGAGTCGATTCGCGTAGGGACGCAGCAGCTGTGGATGGAACAGGCCGATGCAGTAGACGACACTGCGAGCCGGTGATTCGCTGGGCTCGACGGCCGTCAGATAGTCGGAGATGAACGCGTCGAGGAGATCGTCTGGGAGCCAGGGAACCAGCCACGATGCGGCCCCCGCCAGGGCTTGCGTACGCCGCAGGTGCTCAGCGGCACGGGTCTTCTCGGCCACCATTCCGGGGATCAGTCCGAGGTACTGGGCTACGTAGTCGGCTCCGGCTTCGTTCTCGGTTTCGGCGAGGTAGCGTGCCGCGACATCCGCCCCGAGACGCGGCCGTACATGCAGCAGATCGAAGATACGCTGACACTTGACACGGCCGGGCAGAGAATCCTCCTCGAGAACGGATTCAATGGCGCTCATCTCACTCATTCCGGTTCCTAACCCGCTTTATTCCACGCAGTTAAAAGCATTCTATCGATCGCTGGGGAGGAGTCAATAACCTTCTCATCGATCAGGTTTTTGTAATGCCTAATGAACGCTTCGACCTGTTGTTTGGTGAACCATTCAGTCCCTGGGATTACGTCCAGGTACCGTTTGAGGTCTTTTCGAACAGCTTCGATTGGGTTGCGGGCGTCATTACCGTATCGTACGCGCACCGGAGTGACATCCGTCTCCTTCTTTCTATTTTCGCCTAGATATGTGCGACCAAGTTTGTGAAGCTCGGTCTCGATAACAACAGTTAGTGCTTGGTCATAGATTTCTTTCGCCTTAGGCCCAAGTTTACCACCCTTGACTGTCAACCCCTCCTTTTGGAAGATTGCTTCTTCTTTTTCCCTAAGTTCCTTTTTGTTGCCAGGCTTGATGAGTCCAGCTTCGCGCTGTTCGAGAAGCATCTTGAGTCTCGGATCAGTTTTCGCATGTTCCTTCAGCGCGTCTATTCTGGCTCGCTCTATCAAGGAGCGCCCAGACGGGATATGATCACCTGTGATCACACTCTTTTCCGCAGGCGACCGTTTCAACTTCTCCCAGGGTACCGACTCCCCCAGCTGCGAGTAAGGACGAGGCGGGAGCTCCGCGTTATTGATGATGTTAGTCAACTCATCCGACAGGCCACCTGCCGAGAGCTGCCTCCGCGAAAGCCCCGAGCCCGTGCCACTGCTTCCCGATCCAGGCGTAATCGCGTGCGAGTTTCCTGCATTCCCGGCCCGGCTTTCAAATATCCCGGGTGTTAGTGAATTACTACGAATGGGATAGCGGGCGTACCGTTGTGGAGCACCCGCAAACGCTGGTTGCAGACCTCCCCAGGGTGGGCCTCCCGACGTCCAAGCCTTCCATTGGGACTTTATCCAGCTGTCGAGTTGCACGATTCCGGTAATATTTGCCTCAGCGGCGTCTGGATTGCGTGGGCGCGGTGCAGTTCTACCGCTGTCATCAATCCACATATCTCGCCGCGGGGTTTCGAGACCATCGGCACGCGAAGGCAGTCTGTTCAGTAGCTCATTTCTGCTGGTGCGGAATTTATCCAACGTTTGAGACATGCTTCGAGCAACTGCTGCGCTGCCCAAGTTTGCGGATTGTGTGGCGGCTCGGGCTGCCCCTGCGAGTTGTTCGCGCGATGGTCTTAATATGCTCGAATCAGCAATGGACAATCGCTTGAACGCATGTATTGCTGTATCGGCAAGTTCGGTGGCCTTTACTGCACCGGAAATGCCCGCCCGCGTTGTAGCTCCTATGCCGCGGCCGATTCCCTTTGTGGGGAGGAGTAGGGTGAGGCCGCCGAAGGCGAGTTCACCGGCTGTCTGGGATGGGTGCTCGGTGGCGCCTCGGAGGTCGGTCATCAAGAAGAACTGGGAGCGAGCGTTTATGCTGTCGAATGCTGCCTCTTGCCATACACGCACAGCCGCGTCGTTGAAGCTGACCTTTCCGCGCGCCCAGTCGCCGGTTGCTTCGGCGGCGGAAACTACTGTCCTGAAATCGGCCGAGAACGTGTCGAAAACGCCTTTGAGGATTCCCGTCGCCATGCCGTAGGTGAGGCCGAGTAGCGGGCCGGCCTTCATGTCCTGGTTGGTGAAGGGGATCTTTTGGGTTTCTAGCCGGGAGTCCCAGCCCATGAACTTTGCGAAGTCGTTGTACTGGCTATTGAAGCCAGACATGGCTCCGAGGCCGATAACAAGGCCGCGGCCTTTCTCGAAGGCGGCATCCCATGCGTTATCGCCTGCGTCCCATAGCTTCTGCGTGAAGCTTCTTGTGTCTACCTTTGGTGAGGTGTCGTAGTCTTTGTGCGATCCGTCCGGGCTCCAGACGGTGTAGTGCCAGGTGTCTTTGACCTGGAGTTTCGTGCCGTCGAGCTGGTTGAAGGTTGTGGAACCATCCGCGTTGCGGGTGTAGTCGAGCCACTTTCCGTCCGAGCCGAGGGCCCAGTCTCTGAGTGGATTTCCCTTCAGGTCGTATCTGGTGACGTGGAGTGTCTTTCCTCGGAAGTCCTGCGTCACGTGGATCGAACCGGTGTCGTTCGGCGTGATCGTGATCGTCCGT
The DNA here is from genome assembly GCF_041154655.1 of Nocardia sp. JMUB6875. Lineage (NCBI taxonomy): Bacteria > Bacillati > Actinomycetota > Actinomycetes > Mycobacteriales > Nocardiaceae > Nocardia > Nocardia sp. JMUB6875. The sequence goes on along the minus strand of NZ_BAAFGR010000036.1, from coordinate 8,354 downwards.
GCCTCGACGTCGTTTGCGAGGGTGCCGCTCAACTGCCCCGAAGGTGTGTAGTGCAGGCGTGCGGTAGTGCGAGTGCTGTCCATTCCGGAGACGTCGATGCTGTGATCGGGGTTGAAGTCGCGTCTCAGGCCATCGGTGCCCAGGTACCAGCCGGTCTTGTCCGGGCGAAGCTCCCCCACCTGCTCGGTGTAGGGATTGCCCATCTCGTCGTGGTAGGTGCGGAAGATCTTTTGGACCTGGTCCTGGCTCAGGATGGAGATTTCCTGCTCACCGTTGTCCAGATTCTCTGTGCCCCAAGTAGTCCCGGTGCGCGTATCGAGGTTCACGGTGGTACGTCCACCGTCCATCAGATCCGAAATGATCGAAGGGTTCGAGGGATCATCGCCCTCAGCCATCGAGTACTGGAGGATGTGACCTGGTGCGGTGCCGTGGGTTCCGGGGGAATACGAGACCGACATGACGCCGCCGGCGTTCATCCACATCGTGTAGCCGCCCATGCCGTCGGCCACTCGTCGCAAGGTGACGGTTTGGCCGTTGGGTTTCTCGATGATCGAATCGACGGTCTGGCCACCGGTGCCGGCCACGATCGTGTTGGTGATCTTGCCGAGGTTGGGGTCCTGCACAACCCACGGCTGGCCTTCGGCCTGATCCGGCGGCGCGCCGTTGCCGATGTCGAACATCGTCGGCCCCTTGTAAGTGGCCTCCTTCAGAAGGGGTTCCGGCGCAGGCGCAGTCTGACTCGGCTGAACGGTGACGCCTGGCTGCACCGGTTTCGGAGAGCTCGGGGCCGAATTCTGCGGCTGTGCGGTGACGCCCGGTTGTACGGAAGGATGGGTGTTTAGCGCTGGCGCCTGCGGCTGCGGGGGTGGCGGGACTACGTAAGTGGGGTCGACCTTTTCGTACTGGCCGTTGTCGATGTACTGCTGGTTTTGCTGGTAGGGGCCAATGAATCCGCCGGGCTCGGACATGTCCGGTTCGGGTTTCGTTGCGAGGCCGATCGGCGATGCAAACGGAACCACCGGGCTATCGGCGAGTAGGTCGTTGGCGCGGTGGATCCGGGCCAGCTTTTGGGCGGCGTCGACAGAGGACGTGACCGGGATATCGAAAGTACGACTACCACTGGCCGTTTCCGAGGTAGTGATCGACATGATCACTCCTCATTGGAGTGCCGGGCCTGTTCGATGCGCTGGCGGAGTTGGTTGACCAGGGCGGCGTAGGCGTCGGTTTTGGTGGGGGCTTCGGTGGCTAGGCCGCGGGGGTGGGTGGCGGACCAGAGGCCCTCGTCGGTTTTGGTGACCTGGATGTCTTCTAGGTTGTAGAAGTCCTCGGGGTCGAGGGCGGGCCAGTTGCCGGTGGCGTCCTTGGTGATGTGGATGCCGGTGTCGAAGACGCCGGGCTGGCCGCCGGGGGTGGGGGTCCAGCGAATTTCTTCGAGGTCGGGGTGGACTCGGACGCCGCGTTTGACGAGGTATTCGGCTACTCGCACAGCCTGTTTGATGCTGGTTACCGTGGGTTCGGCCAGCTTGCGGCCGACGCCGCTCTGCCATTCAGGGAGGTGGATGACGGACAGCTCTTCGGCTAGCGCACGGACCTCCGGGGACAGTTCCTCGACGTCACGCTGCTCGGAGAGCTTGCCGGAGAGGGACTGTTGGATGAGGGCGAGGAATTCAGGGGTGACCAGCTGGCCGGCATCGGTTTTCACATACTCGGAAGGCGGCTGGTGGTTGCCGAAGCGGATGGATTCGAGAACTTCCTTGTCGGGCATCGGATTCGGGGACCTTCCGGGACGAGGGCATGGCGAAGTACCGGGCCCTGTCCAGGGCTCGGGTTCGAGGGATGGGGTGGGTCCCGTCCCCGGAGAGGGGAGGTCGGGGACGGGACCCGTTGCGCCCCTTCGGCGTGACGACCTGCGTCTACTACCGCGGACCACCTGCGGGAGACGGGCGCGCCGGGAAGGGGCGGGTGTGGGAGGCCGGGATCAGGCCTGGGTGGAGACGATTTCGTCGGTGTAGTGGACGTACAGCCACGAGCCGTACGGGTGAATCAGGCCGAGGTCCACCGCGCCGGCGGGCAACTCGCGATCCGGACCGACGGTGGTGACGCTGATGCGATGAATCTGGGTGATGTTCGTCGTGTTGTAGCGGATGTAGAGCTGGACGGTGTCAAGGTTGCCGACCTGGCGGATCTTGTCTACCGCGACAAAGCCGGGCACGTACACCTCGAGGTTGTAGGCCCGGCCGGTGATGACCATGGTCTTCTCGTTGTGCCAGTTCGTCGGGGCCGGCGAGGCGTAGTAGTAGACGTACCCCCAGTAGTCGAAGGAGCGGACCTTGCCCAGAACGACGGGAGGAGGGGTCTGGTCCGGCGAAGGCGGAGCGCCTCCGCTGAGGGCTACTGTCACCTGGGCGACCTGACCGAGCTTCGAATCGTCGAAGACCACGTAGAACTCGGCGTTGCCGTATTCGTCGGTTTGACGCACCTCATCGATGCGGACGAACCCGGGGATATAGAACTGCGCGCCATTGGCATTGGCCGCAAGGACTGTCGTCTTCTCCATTGCACTTCTCTCGATAGACGGTCGAACGGAAAGTTGGGTGCCCCTGCGCTGCGACCGCAGCCTGCGACCGTGGGACCACCGACGGGAGGCGCGGGAGCGCAGGGGCGGACATGCGGCGAGCTCGACCCGCTGTCAGGAACCGATGGAAGGTTTCCGGGGGCTGGCCGCATGGGCTCTGGAACGATCGCTTGATCGAAAACTACTGGTAGATAGTGTGATTCAAGCGACGTTGACAAATTGGGCTGTTTGCTGGAAAGGCCGCGCGGACCTCACAATGTTCCGTATGGAACTGCGTGAACTCCACCACGACATCAACCGCGCGGTGGGTGACGAGTTGCGGGCCGCTCGCGCACGCCGCGACCTGACCCGGCCACAGCTGGCCGAGGCCTCGGGTGTGGCGATCAGTACGATTCAGCGCTTCGAGAACGGTGAACGCTCACCGGACATGCATCAGCTGTTCGCGCTGTGCAATGCGCTCGACGTCTCGCCGCTCGAGATCATGGATCGGGCGGTGTGGATCGTCAAAGGCTCACTGTCACAGGGGTTGAACCCTGAGGTCAGGTGATCGCCCCGTTCATTTCGACCTCGTCCATCAGCTCCCTGGACATGTGCAGCTCCGGGATTCGACCGTGCTGAGCGGCCTCTATGACGCCTCGCAGAACCGCGAGTGCCTCCCGGAAAAGTCCTGTCACCCTGGTCAATTCGCGGATGGAGGCTTCCTGGGCCGCCTCTACCGCATCAAGGCGGCCGGTGACGTCGCGCAGCTCCTGTGAAACCCGCCCGAGTGTCTCGAGCGCGATGTCGTTCACGTTCTTGGCCGCCGCGACCTCGTACCGCAGGCTGGTCAGCGGCTGCATGCGACGACCACGCAGCCAGGTGAAGAACGCCGAGGTACCGGTTCCACCGAGGAAGGTAGCCACGGCGAGTAGCAGCGTCTCGAACAAGCGATCACCCCGCCTCGGGTGCGGCGATCTCGTCGATGGCGGCCACAATGGCCGGTTCGTTCCTGACGATCCACACATTGGCACTGCGCAGCGCCTCGATCACTACCAGCAAAGCGGCACCCACACCGGCATATTCGGCCGGCGCGAACTGGAACAGTGCCGCCGATACCGCCAGTACGTTGATGATTCCGCCGATGACGGACACCACCGCCTTCGCGTTGCGCGCCACGAACGCGCCCGGGGCACTCATGACGTCGCCTTGTCGTCGGCAGGAGTTCCCAGCAATCGGGCCACCGCGTCGACCAGGGTCCGGTTCTGCCCCTGCGCATTCCGGCCGAGTTGCGGCCAGCCTTGGCCGTCCGGCCCGCGCAGCTGCGCCCAAATCTCCTGGACCTTGCGGTACAGGTCCGTCTGTTCATCGTCGGTGAGCGCCATGAGAACTCCCTGCGTCGTAGTGGGTGGGTATCCGAGCAATGCCCGAAGTTGGTCGATGGTGCCGGTGAACGCGTTGGCGTCGACTCGATGTCCGGCCACGACGGCGGCAGCGGTGAACTGGAGAAGGTCGACATCCTTGCCGCCGAACGCATTCCAGAACGGAGAGTCGTCGCCCGGGTACAGGACGGCTGCCGAGGCAGATCCGTCGACATAGCTCGACTGGATCAGTCCCGGGACCCGCGAGAGATTCGGGCAGCCGATCCGCTGCCAGTACCACCGTGGCAAGTAGGAAAGATTCATGGCCCGACCGCGAGCGCGCACCGCGTTCACGAATGCCCAGAAGGTCTCGATTCCACCGGAATCCGCCTCGAAGTCGACCATCGTCGCGGCATCGCCCAAGTGCGCCAGATACAGCTCCGCCTGAGCTTCGACGTCACAGTCTTCGCGTAGGTAGTGGTATCCGGCGACGAGCAGTCCGTTCGCATGTGCGGCATCTCGATAAGCAGGCCAAGTGAGGTCGATGAAGCCGTCGCCCTCGGTCACCTTCGCGAAGACGAATCGGAATCCCTCGCGGGCGACCTCCGCCAAGTCGACGTCTGGACCGTTGTTGTTGGATATATCGATCCCGAAGATCGTCAATGTGACTCCTGATGTCCAATGTCCGATGACGAGGGCTCCGACGTTCAGGCTTGGTCACAGGCCGAACAGCGGCAGGATCAGCGGGAGCAGATCGCCGATGAGCTTGATGAGGTCTTGGGCGATGGTGAGCATGTCGATCACCTCCTTTCCGATGGTTCGAAGGCATTGAGAATCGCCGCCAGGCGGTCGCAGTAGCCCGCGCTCACGTAAGCGGAAGTGTGTGTTCCACCACGGAGATAGCCGTCCATCAGGGCGGCGGCTCGTGTCCACAGCTGCCAGGTCTGCACCGGCCGCAGCCACCAACCGAAAGAGGCAGGCTGCCATCGGTTTTGGCGCAATCTGTCGGCGAGGTCGGCGCTCCAGCCACCGAGGGCGACGAATCCGAAGGCGGATACCGTGTCGGCCAAGGTCCGAAGCGGCGAATCAGCCGGGCACGAGGTGATGCCGTCGGCCGGATTCGCGACCTCCCAGATCGGGAACTCGTCGGGCCACGGACCGTGCTGCCCGTTGATACCGAATCCGGTCGAACGTTCGTCGATCGAATCCCCCTCGCGCCGTAGTGGGTTCGCGATGTTCGCGGCCCACGCAACCTCGCAGTCGGGGTATTCACCGCGTGCCTTCGCTTCGAGGAAGCGGGTCACAACTTCGGCGCCGAGGCTGTAGCCGAGGATCCCAACCAGGTTGGGGGTCGAGTGGATGGCCTTCACCAGTGCCGCCACGCCTCGGTCGATGGACTGAAGTTCCGAGCATCCGGCCAGATCACGAGCGGGATTGACCGGCCCGATAGCGGCGGGATAGTCGATATCGGGGCCGATTTCGTACTTGCTCGAATCGAGCTGGTCGGTCACGGCCGTGAGCCGGTTGTGCGGCGAGGCGAGCGGTTCGCCGGTGCCGCGGCAGGTCAAGACGGTGATCACATGAAATCGCCTTTCGGGCACGCCGTTTCGGGCGGCGGCCGCGGCCGTACCGCCGGGCGGGAGGTCTGGAAACGGGACGGCCCCACCCGCGAGAAGAAGCTGCGAGTGGGGCCGAGACCACGCCGAATTTCATGAAATGAAAGTGGCTGGTGGAGTGTGATTCCCGATGATTTCCGGGAGAAGGCGCAACTGTGGCGCTGCACCTAGCTTCACGTAAGCGGGCTGGAATGTCAACACCCAAGATCAAAGTTTCTTGAAACATGCAGGTCTGCACCACTTTTCGTCATCTTGGCCGATGCGAGTCCGGCACCACGCATCCGGACTCGACCAAGGTTTCGAAGGCTGCGGTCTTCCTGAGGCACTGCCCCACAAGGCATTCGCGATGCAGGCGCATGATCTCGTGCGCCACCTCGGCGGTGGGCCGTGCCGGGGAGCCGGTATGGGATGACATCTCGATCAGTTCGGACAGTGTGTAGCGCATGGGACGCCTTCCGTTGAGTACGGCAACGGCCGCCGAATCGCGCCCGAGGGCGATGATTCGGCGGCCGTGTGGAATAGGAGCGAACGGCGGGATCTAGTCGGCCACCCGGTCCACCACCCGCAGCCGCGGCTGATGGACCTCCAGACGCTGCACGCCGGTCTTTCGCCGACGCGCCGGAAAGGCAAGGTGCGCGTCGAGCACCGCGCCGACGACGAACTGCTCCGGCCAGTCCGCCGCCCACGGACCCGGCACCGGCTGGACCCGGCCCGCATCCCGCAGCGTCTGAATGCGACGTACCGTCAGAGTGCGGAACGGCTCACCGAGCTCCTTTGCGAGAGTCGCGATTCCGGACGCGTTGAGACGTGCCAGTCGCGCGGATTCGAGAGCATCGGCGGTCACAACAATCGGCGAGGGCGGCGGACAGACGATGCGCTCAACGGCTTCGACCGCCTCTCGGATATCCGCCGGAGCGGTGTCGGCGCCCTCGGTCATGGCCAAGGCGATCACGTTCGCGATCAGCCAACGGGCCAAGTCGGCCGTCCCGGTGTCACCGGCGTACTCGATCGCTCGCTGTTCACAGACAAGGCGAACCCAGGAAACCAGTACCGCGTGTAGATGATCACGCGCGGAGGCCGCGCCGACGCTGAAGGGCAGAGGCTGATCGCTGGATCGCGAACTCAGTCGAGTGTTGGCGGCGCCCAGTCGCGCCCGACCGGCGACCGCATCTTCCAGATCTTCGGCGAGATCCGGGATTCCGCGCAGCAGCGTGACCAGGTCGCGCAACGTCGGCACGTCGATATACAGCTGGCTCGGATCGATCTCAGACATCGGCCGCCCCCGATCGCGGCGACGCGGCGACGAGGTCGGTGGAATCGCAGTCCAACACCATGGCGACCAGGACCAGTTCGGTCACCGTGAACGGCGAGGCGACCTCCAGGCGGGCAGTCAGCACCTCCGCGTCGAGGCCGGTACGAGCAGCCAACTGCTCGATATCGAGGCCCGCCGCACGCACGGCATGCGCAACCCGGACGACCGTTTGTTGATCTAGAAGGTCCATACGGGCCACAGTAAGGTCCGTATGGACTTGTCTCAAGTCCGAACGGACCTGTTATGCAATCGTGACCTCAAGTCAGGCCGGAGGAGATTCACAGCCCGGACTGTTTGCCCAAATTCCATTTGGACCTCATTATGGTCCGTATGGAACTGCGGGACCTCCACGACGGCATCAACCGCGCGGTGGGTGAGGAGCTGCGCGCTGCCCGGGGGCGGCGCGGCCTGACACGACCCCAGCTGGCGACGGCCTCGGGTGTCGCTGTCAGTACCATCCAGCGCTTCGAGAATGGGGAACGCTCACCGGATATGCATCAGCTGTTCGCGCTATGCGATGCGCTCGACGTCTCGCCCATCGAGGTCATGGACCGGGCCATACAGCTCGTCAAGCGAAGCGGGCAATAGTTCACCCAGCTCCCAACCGACCACTTCCGACGCCAGGAACAGGTCGGCGATCGTGGCTGTGCCGCGCACGATGCGCTCGGCCAGCTCGGAACCCAGTCGCGCCGCGACCGTGTTGAGCGTTTCAGAATCGAAAATCTGAATGAACCACGCGACCAATGCTTTTGCGGACACGGCGCAATTACCCCTTCCATGAAATCCGCGGACAGCGGACCACCAACTCTCGATCCGACCGGGTCCTGAAGACCGCCGACGAGTCGATGGTGGCAACATGGCACTACGCCGAGCCTGCTCGACCCCCACGACAGCAATATCCCTCCGCGCGGCCCCCATTGCCGCGACGGTGCACACAGATCTAACGCATATATCCACCTGCCCGTGATGCCCTGGGGCACAACGCCTTCAAACCAAGGTCAACGAGCGGAGTATACACACGGCGACGGACATTACTCAGTTTGTCTCTCGCACAACGAATCCAGCCAATAGAGGGCTCCGGTTATTACTTGCGAGTTGGAAGTGGAGAGCATCACGTGGGGCTGAATCGGTCACCGAATCGGTCATTGACTAGATTTCCTTGATCGGCCATCCCTTAGGCTTCGCAACGAATTGCCTACGGCGGCAAACGGATCGAATGGAGTTTTGGACGTGCCTCTTACCGGTATCGCTGCTACGGGCAGCAGCGCGGCAATCGGATCGTTGCTGGCGTTGTTGTTGGGGCCGATCTTTTTCACTTACCCCATCTCACCGGCGTGCGCGGCGAACCTCGCGGCCATGACGGGGTCGGCGGGCTGATCCTGCTCTCGAGGAGACGTGAACGGCCGGTACCCGGGTGGGTGCCGGCCGTTCGGGTTGGTGGTGCGTCAGTGCGCGTAGGCGGGGGTGGTTGCGTGGGGCGCGGTGTAGGCCGCGTTCGGGGAGGTGAGAGGGGT
>NZ_BAAFGR010000035.1:0-53589 GCF_041154655.1 Nocardia sp. JMUB6875 | reverse complement strand
GTGGAGACCGTGTTCGTGGGTGGGGGGACGCCGTCGTTGCTCTGTGGGGACGGGCTGGCGGGGGTGCTCGATGCGGTTCGGGAGAATTTCACCCTCGCGCCGGGGGCCGAGGTGACGACGGAGTCGAATCCGGAATCCACCTCGCCTGAGTTCTTCGAGCGGATTCGGGCGGCCGGATATACCCGGGTCTCGCTCGGCATGCAGTCGGCGGCGCAGCATGTGCTGAAGATCTTGGACCGCACCCACACTCCCGGGCGGGCTGTGGCTGCGGCTCGCGAGGCGCGGGGTGCCGGATTCGAGCATGTGAATCTCGACCTCATCTACGGCACGCCCGGTGAGACCGACGCCGATCTCGATGCCAGCCTCGATGCCGTGCTCTCCGCGGGCGTCGACCACGTCTCCGCCTACTCCCTGATCGTCGAGGACGGTACGGCGCTGGCCCGCCGGGTTCGCCGCGGCGAACTGCCCGCCCCCGACGACGACGTCCTCGCCGCCCGCTACGAACGCATCGATTCCCGCCTCGAAGCCGCGGGCCTGCACTGGTACGAGGTCTCCAACTGGGCCGCCTCCGACGCGGGCCGCTGCCGCCACAACCTCGGCTACTGGGACGGCGGCGACTGGCTCGGCGCAGGTCCCGGCGCCCACAGCCACGTCGGCGGCACCCGCTGGTGGAACGTGAAACACCCCGCGCGCTACGCGGACCGGGTCGCCACCGGCATCCTCCCCGCCGCAGGCTGGGAGTCCCTCACCGCCGAAGAGCGCTACACCGAACGAGTCATGCTCACCGTCCGCCTCCGCACCGGCCTCCCCCTCGAAGACCTCGACCCCGCCGGCCGCCGCGCCGCCGACCGCGTCATCGCCGACGGCCTCGCCGAACTCACCGACGATCGCCTCACCCTCACCGCCCGCGGCCGCCTACTCGCCGACGGCGTAGTCCGCACCCTCCTGAGCTGAGCGCGTATGGAGATTCCGAACGCGCTTTCACCGCCGAATCTCCGCGCTTCCTGAAGAATTGACCACCATGTTCCGGTTGGTGCGTGCCGCCGTCGTGGCGGTCATCCTCGCTATTGGACCGTTCTCGGCTGCCGTGCCAGCGACGGCCGCGCCGCTGCCCACAATCGTGCTGGTGCACGGCGCATTTGCCGACACCTCGAGCTGGGACGGCGTGGCCGCACGGCTGCGGGAGGACGGGTATCGGGTTGTGACGCCGGAGAATCCGTTGCGTGGGCCCGCGAACGACGCGGCCGCGGTGCAGCGGGCGATCGATGGGATTTCCGGGCCGATCGTGCTGGTCGGGCACTCGTATGGTGGCACCGTGATCAGCAACGTGCACGATGCCAAGGTTGAATCGCTGGTCTACATCGCTGCTTTCGCGCCCACGCAGGGCGAGGTCGCGCTGCTGGAACTGAATCCGCTGCAATATCCGGGTTCGCAGCTCACTCTGGCGTTGCGGCCCAAGATCGTTGACGACCCGTCGGGCATCGCCGGAAAGAATCTGGACGCCTATATCGATCCGGCGAGTTTCCGCGATGTCTTCGCCCAGGACGTCGATCCGGCCACCGCCGCGGTCATGGTCGCTCGCCAGCACTCCCTGGCGCTCACCGCCAACCTCGAGCCGTCCGGGGCTCCGGCCTGGTCCACTACCCCGAGTTGGTATCTCGTCTCCACCGCCGATCGCGTGATTCCCCCTGCTTCGCAATGGGATATGGCCAAGCGGATGGGTGCGCACGTCTCCTCGATCGACGCCTCGCACGCCGGGCTGGTCTCGCACCCGGCCGACGTCGCCGCGGTGGTGGAGGCGGCCGCCGGTCGGTGACAATGGGCGGATGGCGCTCGCATCGTTCATGGTGCCGATCGGCACGCCCGCACCGGAATTCACGTTGCCCGCGGTGGATGGCACCGAGGTTTCGCTGGACTCGTTCAAGGAGCCCGCGTTGTTGGTGGTGTTCCTGTCGAATCACTGTCCGTACGTTCGCAAGATCGAGACGGAGCTCGGGGCGGTGGCCGCGGAGCTCGCCGAGCGGGGGTTGGCGACGGTCGCGATCTGCAGCAACGACACCGACAACTATCCGGATGACGACGCCGCGCATTTGCGAGATCAAGTGCGGCGGGCCGGGTTTCGGTTTCCGTACCTGATCGACGAGTCGCAGGAGGTGGCGCGGGCGTATCAGGCGGCGTGCACGCCGGACCTGTTCTTGTACGACGGCGAGCGGCGGCTGGCCTATCGCGGGCGGTTCGACGCGGCCACGCCCGGAAACGACGAGCCCGTCGATGGCTCGTCGCTGCGGGACGCTGTCGAGCATGTACTCGCCGGGCAACCCGTCCCCGAACCGCACACTCCGAGCGTCGGATGCGGCATCAAGTGGAAGCACGGTCGCACACCGGGCGGTTGGGTGACTCCGCGCAGCTGACGGGCGGTCGCACAGCAACTTGACAAGGGGTCACTAAACTAGGGTGGGTAATCCCTGGAATTTTCGCGCGAGGAGGTGGGGCCATGTCGAGCACAGAGCAGCGCCGGCTCGAGGTCCTGCGGGCCATCGTGGCGGACTACATCGCGACCAAGGAGCCGATCGGGTCCAAGACCCTGGTCGAGCGGCACAACCTTGGCGTATCGAGTGCGACGGTCCGCAATGACATGGCCGTGCTGGAGGCCGAAGGCTATATCGCCCAGCCGCATACGTCGTCGGGTCGCATCCCGACCGACAAGGGCTACCGGCAGTTCGTCGATCACATCGCCGAGGTCAAGCCGCTGTCGAATGCCGAGCGCCGGGCCATCATGGAATTCCTGGAGAGCGGTGTCGATCTCGACGATGTGCTGCGCCGCGGCGTCCGGCTGCTGGCCCAGCTGACCCGGCAGGTCGCCATGGTCCAGTACCCGACGGTGTCGGCGTCGACCGTGCGCCACATCGAGGTCGTGGCCCTCAACCCCGCCCGACTATTGCTGGTCGTGATCACCGACACCGGCCGCGTCGATCAACGCCTGGTCGACCTCGGCAATCTGATCAGCGAGGAAGACCTGGCCGCCCTGCGCGGCATGCTCGGCAAGGCCATGGAGGGCAAGCGCCTCGCGGCCGCTTCCGCCTCGGTCGCCGAGCTCCCCGAACATTCCCCGCCGAAGCTGCGCGACGTACTCATCAGGGTCTCGACGGTCATGGTCGAGACCCTCGTCGAGCATCCCGAGGAACGTCTCGTCCTCGGCGGCACCGCCAACCTCACCCGCAATGCCTCCGACTTCGCCGGGAACGGATTCCCGGGTTCCCTGCGTTCTGTCCTCGAGGCCCTCGAGGAGCAGGTGATCGTGTTGAAGCTGCTGGCCGCGGCGCAGGTGCCGGGTACGGTGACGGTGCAGATCGGCGAGGAGACCAAGCTCGAGCAGATGCGTGGGACGGCCGTGGTGTCCACCGGTTACGGGATGCCCGGTACGGTGCTCGGAGGTATGGGGGTATTGGGGCCGACCCGCATGGACTACCCGGGAACCATCGCCTCGGTAGCGGCTGTCGCCCGATACATCGGTGAAGTGCTCGCCGAACGGTGAGCAGGCTGAAGACGAAACAGGACTAGAGAGCGCACGTGGCACGGGACTATTACGCACTGCTCGGCGTCGCACGCAACGCGACCGACCAGGAGATCAAGCGCGCCTATCGCAAGTTGGCGCGTGAACTGCATCCCGACGTGAATCCGGAGCCGGAGGCCCAGGAGAAGTTCCGCGAGGTCTCCAGCGCCTACGAGGTGCTGTCGGATCCGGAGAAGCGACGCATTGTCGACCTCGGCGGCGACCCGCTGGAATCCGGCGGCGGCATGGGCGGCGGTTTCTCGGGTGCCGGGTTCGGCGGCCTCGGTGATGTGTTCGAGGCGTTCTTCGGCGGCATGAACGCCTCCGGCGGCGGCTCCCGCAAGCCGCGCGGACGCGTGCAGCCCGGTGCGGATTCGCTGCTGCGCACGCGACTGTCGTTGCAGGAGTGCGCGGTCGGCGTCACCAAGCATCTGACCGTCGACACCGCCATCCTGTGTGATCTGTGCCAGGGCGCGGGCACCAACGGCAACTCCAAGCCGGTGCGCTGCGAAACCTGTGGCGGCGCGGGCGAAGTGCAGACCGTGCAGCGGTCCTTCCTCGGCCAGGTCATGACCTCCCGGCCGTGCCCCACCTGCCGTGGTGCGGGCGAGACGATTCCCGATCCCTGCCGCAAGTGTGGCGGCGACGGCCGCGTGCGCTCGCGCCGTGAGATCGCCGCGCCGATTCCGGCCGGTGTCGCGAACGGCATGCGCGTGCGTCTCGCCGCCCAGGGTGAGGTCGGCCCGGGTGGCGGTCCCGCCGGTGACCTCTATGTCGAGATCGTCGAGCAGCCGCACGACACCTTCGTGCGCGACGGCGACGACCTGCACTGCACTATTCGCGTTCCCATGGTCGACGCCGCGCTCGGCACCACCGTGGTCATCGACACCATCCTCGACGGCCCCGTCGAGCTGACCATCCCCGCCGGCACCCAGCCCGGCGAGGCGTCGGTGCTGCGCGGCCACGGCATGCCCAAGCTGCGCGCCAGCTCCCGCGGCGACCTGATCGCGCACCTCGACATCGTGGTGCCGACCAAGCTCGACGCCAAGCAGTCCGACCTGCTGCGCAAGTACAAGGGCCTGCGCGCGGGCGAGCACACCGAGGTGATGACCGCCCAATCCGAGCACAACTCGGGCCTGTTCGCGCGCCTGCGCGCATCCTTCAGCGGACGCTGATCCCTTGGCCGCCACCGTCTTCTACCTCGACGACATCCCCGACCCGGGTGCGACCGCGGTCCTGGACGGCCCCGAGGGCCGCCACGCCGCCACCGTCCGCCGCACCCGGGTAGGAGAGGCCATCACCCTCTCCGACGGCCACGGCACCCTCGCCGACTCGGAAGTGGTTGCGGCCCACAAGGACCGCCTCGAACTGAAGGTCCTGAACAAACGTCTGGCGGAGCCCTGGACCCCGCAGGTAACCGTGGTCCAGGCCCTCCCCAAATCCGACCGCTCCGAACTAGCGGTCGAACTCATGACCGAGGCCGGTGCCGACGCGATCGTCCCCTGGCAGGCCCTCCGCTGCGTCTCCAACTGGGAATCCAAGGCCCGCAAGGGCGTCGAAAAATGGCGCGCCGCCGCCAAACAAGCCGCCCGCCAATCCCGCCGCGCCTACATCCCGGATGTGGCGGACTTGCACACCACTCGCGAGCTTCTCGAATTGGTCCGCACCGCAAAGTCTTCCGGCGCCCTCGTAGCCGCCCTCCACGAGTCCGGCGAATCCCGCCTCACCGACCTGTCTTTCACCGACGTCCCCGAAATCATCCTCATCGTCGGCCCCGAAGGCGGCCTCGACGACTCCGAACTGAAGTCCCTCGCCGAGGCCGGCGCCGACATCGTCCTGCTCGGCCCCACCGTCCTGCGCACCTCCACCGCCGCCGCGGTCGCCCTCGGCGCGCTGGGCGCGCTCACCCCGCGCTGGTAGATCGGGCGGCCTCCGATATCGCCTGGTTGCGGCACGGAATGGAGTCGGGGGTGCGGCGGTTGCGTGACGGTGGGTTGTTTCGCCTGTTGGTAGCGGCTTATTCACTGGGCCGTGTCGGTGGGCGGCGGTAAACTTCTGTCAACGAATACGGGATCGAGACCGGGAAGCAGGCTATAGCCACTTTTGAGAAACCCAGGCGAAATCGGCGATCAGAGCACTCCCATTGCCGGCATCGGGGCCAGCGTCAACGGGTCCGGGCCGGCGGGGCGGACCGTTCGTTCCAGCATCGAATTGGCACCGGAGTCGGTGTTCGGTTTCCTGGGTTCGGCTGATGAGAACCTGCGGGAACTCGAGCGGCTGCTGGTCGCCGACATTCATGTGCGCGGGAATTCGGTCACGTTGACCGGCAAACCCGCGGATGTCGCGCTCGCGGAGCGGGTCGTCGCCCAGCTGGTCGCGCTCACCGCGCGCAATCGGGTGGTCACGCCCGAGGCGGTGCGGCACACCTACTCGATGCTCACCGAGGGTTCCTCGGATTCCCCGGCGGAGGTGCTGAGCCTGGACATCCTGTCCCGGCGCGGCAAGACCATCCGCCCCAAGACGCTGAACCAGAAGCGCTATGTCGACGCCATCGACGCGCACACCATCGTCTTCGGTGTGGGCCCGGCCGGTACCGGCAAGACGTATCTGGCCATGGCCAAGGCCGTGCAGGCGTTGCAGACCAAGCAGGTCAATCGCATCATCCTGACCCGGCCGGCGGTCGAGGCGGGTGAGCGGCTGGGCTTCCTGCCGGGCACGCTGAACGACAAGATCGACCCGTACCTACGTCCGCTCTACGACGCCCTGCACGACATGATGGATCCCGAGGCGATCCCGAAGCTCATGCAGGCCGGTGTCATCGAGGTCGCGCCGCTGGCCTACATGCGCGGTCGCACGCTGAACGATTCGTTCATCATTCTGGACGAGGCGCAGAACACCACGGCCGAGCAGATGAAGATGTTCCTCACCCGCCTGGGCTTCGGCTCCAAGATCGTGGTGACCGGTGACATCACCCAGGTCGACCTGCCGAACAACTCGCGTTCGGGTCTGCGGGCGGCGACGGAGATCCTGCACGGCATCGATGACATCCACATCGCGGAGCTCACCAGCGCCGATGTGGTCCGGCACCGGCTGGTCGGGGCGATCGTCGATGCCTATGACCGCTACGAGTCGGAGACCCGGCCTCCGGCCGCGGTCCACTACCCGGGCAATCGGGCGCAGCGACGTGCCGCGAGCCGGGGAGAGCGACACTGACCTCGCCATCTAGGCTGTTCGGGTGAGCATCGAGATCGCCAACGAATCGGGTATCGAGGTATCCGAAGAAGAACTGGTCAGCGTCGCGCGCTTCGTGATCGGGCAGATGGACGTCCATCCGGCGGCCGAACTGTCGATGGTGCTGGTCGATCTCGACACCATGGCGGATCTGCACATGCGCTGGATGGACCTGCCGGGTCCGACCGACGTCATGAGCTTCCCCATGGACGAGCTGGAGCCGGGCGGGCGGCCCGATGCCGCCGAACCCGGCCCCTCCATGCTCGGCGATATCGTGCTCTGCCCCGAGTTCGCGGCCCAGCAGGCCGAGAAGGCCGGGCATTCCATGGATCACGAGCTCGCGCTGCTGACCGTGCACGGCGTCCTGCACCTCCTCGGCTACGACCATGCCGAGCCGGAGGAGGAGAAGGAGATGTTCGCGCTACAGGCCTCCCTGCTGGAGGGCTGGTACGAGCATGTCCGCCAGGAGATGCGCCGCGCCGAACTGGCCGACCGCGATCAGCGGCTGCTGGGCAAGACCGGATTCACCGACACCACCGGTGATCCGCTGGGCCCGGCGTGAATTCATTCGTTCTGCTCCTGCTGGCGATCGTGCTGGTCCCGGCGGGTGGTGTCTTCGCGGCGCTGGATTCGGCGCTGAACACCATTTCCCCCGCGCGCGTGGAGGATCTGGTGCGCGCCGATCGCACCGGCGCCGCGCGGCTGGCCCGCATCATCGCGGACCGGCCGCGGTACGTGAATCTCATGGTGCTGCTGCGCCTCACGTGCGAGATCACCGCGACCGTGCTGCTGGCCGCGGCGCTCATGGACTGGCTGGGCGAGGCCAGCGCGCTGCTGATCACCGCGGCGGTCATGGTGCTGGTCGACTATCTGGTGATCGGTGTCGG
This sequence comes from Nocardia sp. JMUB6875, assembly GCF_041154655.1. Classification (NCBI taxonomy): domain Bacteria; kingdom Bacillati; phylum Actinomycetota; class Actinomycetes; order Mycobacteriales; family Nocardiaceae; genus Nocardia; species Nocardia sp. JMUB6875. The sequence continues at coordinate 45,918 of NZ_BAAFGR010000035.1, read as the reverse complement.
CCCGCGCACCCTCGGCCGCCAGCACGCGTATTCGCTGGCGCTGGGCGCGTCGCTGCCGCTGCAGGCCATAGGCTCGCTGCTGGGCCCGATCAGCCGCCTGCTGATCCTGATCGGTAATGCGATCACCCCCGGTAAGGGATTCCGCAACGGCCCCTTCGCTTCCGAGATCGAGCTGCGCGAGGTGGTGGATCTGGCCGGCGAGCGCGGTGTCGTGGACGCCGACGAGCGCCGCATGATCCAGTCGGTGTTCGAACTCGACACCACCCCCGCGCGCGAGGTGATGGTGCCGCGCACCGAGATGGTGTGGATCGAGGCGGACAAGACCGCGGCGCAGGCGATGTCGCTGGCCGTGCGGTCCGGGCATTCCCGGGTGCCGGTGATCGGCGAGAACGTCGACGACATTCTCGGCGTCGTCTATCTCAAAGACCTTGTCCCGTACGCGGATCGGAGCCGCAAGGTGAAGGTGCGGCAGGTCATGCGGCCCGCCGTGTTCATGCCCGACTCCAAGCCGCTGGACGCCCTGCTCGACGAGATGCAGCGCCGCCGCAACCATATGGCGCTGCTGGTCGACGAGTACGGCGGCATCGCCGGGCTGGTCACCATCGAGGACATCCTCGAGGAGATCGTGGGCGAGATCGCCGACGAATACGACAAGGACGAGATCGCGCCGATCGAGCAGATCGGCCACGGCCGCTACCGGGTCTCGGCCCGGCTGCCGGTCGACGACCTGGGCGAGCTGTTCGGCATGCAGATCGAGGAGGAGGACGTCGACACCGTCGGCGGTCTGCTCGCGCACGCGCTGGGCCGGGTGCCGCTGCCCGGTTCCAAGGCCGTCGTGCACGGCCTGCAATTGAAGGGGGAGGGCGGGGCCGACGCGCGGGGCCGCATGCGCATCCACACGGTGGTGGTGCGCAAGGCCCCCGAGAAGACGAAAAGCGAACCCGCCGACGGTGTTTTTCGAGAGAGCGAGCCGGGCGGCGGCGCACACGAGGACGGAGAGGCCGATGATTGAACTGGACGCCGAGGACAACAAGCTGGCGGTCCTCGCCCGCGGCGCCATGGGGCGGACCGGCGGCACCGGCGGTGCGGCCGTGCGCGATACCGACGGACGCACCTACGCGGCCGGGACCGTGGAGCTGTCGACGCTGCGGCTGACGGCTCTGCAGGCGGCGGTGGCGGCCGCGATCTCCAGTGGCGCCGAGGGTTTCGAGGCGGCCGTGGTGGTCGCGGGTAAGTTCTCCGATCTCGGCGTGTCCGCGGTGCGTGAGGTATCGCCTTCCGCGCGAATCATTTTCGGCGATGCCAAGGGCGCGGTGTTCGACGTGCTGGACGCGAACGACGCCTACGGCGTCGAGAACCCCATTTCCGCGCAGCGGCCCGAGGCGGGCGAAGTGCCGGCGGCGCTCGATATCGACACCGAATCGGAGGTCTTCGAATGAGCGGCAAGAACAAGGACGAATTCCGTTCCGGCTTCGTCTGTTTCGTCGGACGCCCGAACACCGGCAAGTCCACGCTGACCAATGCCATGGTGGGGCAGAAGATCGCCATCACCTCCTCGCGGCCGCAGACCACCCGGCACACGATTCGCGGCATCGTGCACCGCGAGCACGCGCAGCTGATCCTGGTCGACACCCCCGGCCTGCACCGCCCGCGCACGCTGCTCGGCCAGCGGCTCAACGACCTGGTGCGCGACACCTATTCGGAAGTCGACGTGATCGCGGTCTGCATCCCGGCCGACGAGAAGATCGGCCCCGGCGACCGCTGGATCGTCGAGCAGATCAAGACCATGGCGCCCAAGACCACCCTGCTCGGCGTGGTCACCAAGATCGACAAGGTGAGCCGGGACCAGGTCGCCCATCAGCTCATGGCCGTCTCCCAGTTGCTGGGCCCCGAGGCCGAGGTGGTTCCGGTCTCCGCGGTCAAGGGTGAGCAGGTCGAGGTGCTCATCGACGTCATCGCCTCCCAGATGCCCGAAGGCCCCGCCTTCTACCCCGACGGCGAGCTCACCGACGAGCCCGAGGAAGTCCTGATGGCCGAGCTCATTCGCGAGGCGGCCCTGGAGGGTGTGCGCGACGAGCTCCCGCACTCGCTGGCCGTGGTGATCGAGGAGGTCCTCGAACGCGACGAGAACGACGATCCCGAGACCGAGGGCCGCCGCTCCCACGAGGGCATGCTCGACGTCCACGCCCTGCTGTACGTGGAACGCCCCAGCCAGAAGGCCATCATCATAGGCAAGGGCGGCGCGCGCTTGAAAGAGGTGGGCACCAACGCCCGCAAGCAGATCGAGCACATCCTCGGCACCCGCATCTACCTGCACCTGCACGTGAAGGTCGCCAAGGACTGGCAGCGCGACCCGAAGCAGCTCGGCAAACTCGGCTTCTAGCCGGGGGATTCAGCGTTTCAGGGCTGGGGCCACCACGCGGCGGGCCGGGTCTTCTGCCACTGGAGTTCCGACTCGAGCTGGGCGGCAACCGAAACCAGCAGGGGTTCGGAATTGGCCGGGCCCATCAGCTGGGCGCCGACCGGCAGCCCGGTGGCGGTGAAGCCCGACGGGACGTTGACGGCGGGCCAGCCCAGGACGTTCCACGGCCAGGTGTAAGGGCAAGCGGCGGTGATGAGTTCGTCGGTCGCCCAGTTGCTGATGCCGTCGATCTCATGGACACCCGGCGGCGGGGTCGCCGTGGTCGGGGCCAGGATCAGGTCGAAGTCGTTGAACATGCGGCCGATTCGCATGCGCAGCAATGGTTCCGCCTGCCGCGCCGCGAACAGCAGCGGGGACAGCAGGCGTCCGACGAGGGCGTTGTGGGTGGTGCGGGGGTCCACCTGCGCCTTGGGGAGTCGCTCGAGGGCCTGGTTGACGCCGGTCAGCGAGCGGGGCAGGAAGGTCGCGCCCATCAGCACGCCGTAGTGGATATCGGCGATGGTGACCTGGTGGCCGAGGCGGCGCAGCGTGTTCGCGGTGGCGTGCACCCGTGCCTCCACCTCGCGATCGAGCGCGGTCCTGGTGGCGGTGAACGGGATTCGCAGCGACAGCGCGATGCGCAGGCGGCCCGGATCGCGGCCGACGGCATCGGAGACGCGCAGCGCGGGCGGGGTGTGCAGGTCGCCCGGATGGGGTCCGGCGGCGGCATCCAGCAAGAGCGCGGCATCGGCGACGGTCCGGGCGAGCGGCCCGTTCACGGTGAGCCCGTAGAACGCCTCCGGCAGCGGCCAGGTCGAGATGCGCCCGCGCTGCGGCTTGATCCCGACCAGGTTGTTCCAGGCGGCCGGAATGCGCACCGAGCCCGCCCCGTCGGAACCCAGTGCGGCGGGCACCAATCCGGCCGCCACGGCCGCACCGGACCCGCCCGAGGACCCGCCGGGCGTATGCTCGGCGCTCCACGGATTCCTGGTGTGCCCGAAGGCATCTCCGCTCGTGAACGGCAACTGCCCGAGCTCGCAGGTATTGGTCTTGCCGACGATCACCGCACCGGCCGCACGCAGCCGCCGAACCGCCTCCGCGTCTTCGGTTTTCGCCGGGAAGTCACCGCCGCAGCCGAAAGCCGTTGGGGTACCGGCCAGATCGGTGTCGTCCTTGATGGCCACCGGCACCCCGAGCAGCGGGGCCCGTTCCCCCGCGGCGAGCTTGCGATCGGCCGCCGCGGCCTCGGCCAGCGCCTCGGCCCGGCGCACGATCCGGAAGGCATTGAGCGCACCCTGACTCGCGTCGATCCGATCCAGAACGGCGGTGGTCGCCGCCACCGAGGTGAGCGTCCCGTCCGCCAGTGCCGCCGCGAGTTCGACCAGTCCGAGCTCGCCAACCGACGCCAGTGTCATGTGAATCCCGTCTCTTCCGTACCCGTGGGTAACGTAGCGCGATTCTGGTCACACGTCCAATGTTGGTGCGCGGCAAGATCGGCCCGAATTGCGCGGGAGGTTCGGACCGATCCCACCTCCTCGGCGGCGCTGAGGTGAAGGCGCTCCGCCGATGTCTCGAGGCCACCGCGAGGGGCGGCCGCCTAGCGATCCCGCCGCCGGTCCTCGTGCGAACCGTCGTCCGGCCCACCCCGCCGGGGCCGGACGACAGTGCACACGACGGGCCCCTCGGCACGCAGGGACCGCGGAGCGGAGGCTCTGTGGAAGCGCACTGCGGGTGTCTTTCGCATGGTCCGAGCATCGGGGCTCCCGCCAATCGCCCACCAACGAACCACTAATCGGCACACGCCCGCCCACTCGTCGCCATCCGGTCGGTCCCGCGTGCAAGACTGTTGCGGTGCGGTTGTATCGGGATCATGCGGTGGTGCTGCGCCAGCACAAGCTGGGCGAGGCGGATCGCATTGTCACGTTGCTGACGCGGCAGCACGGGCTGGTTCGGGCGGTGGCCAAGGGGGTGCGGCGGACTCGGTCGAAGTTCGGGGCTCGGTTGGAGCCGTTCGCGTATGTGGATGTGCAGTTGCATCCGGGGCGGAATCTGGACACCGTCACCCAGGTGCATACCGTCGAGACCTTCGCGGCGGATATCGTCGCCGATTACGGCCGGTACACCACCGCGTGCGCGGTGCTCGAGACCGCGGAGCGGCTGGCGGGTGAGGAGGGGGCGCCGGCCCCGCGCCTGCACACGCTCACCGCGGGTGCGCTGCGGGCCATCGCGCAGGGGCACCGGCCCCACGAACTGATCCTCGACGCGTTCCTGTTGCGCGCCATGGGTTTCGCCGGATGGGCCCCGGCCCTCGACGATTGCGCCCGCTGCGCCACCCCCGGCCCGCACCGCGCCTTCCACGTGGCGGCCGGCGGCGCGGTCTGCGTGCACTGCCGCCCGCCGGGCGCGGCCACCCCGATGCTCGGCGTCCTCGACCTCATGAGCGCCCTCAATCGCGGCGACTGGTCCGGCGTCAACGCCATCCCCGACACCATGCGCCGCCAGGCCAGCGGCCTCATCGCCGCGCACCTGCAATGGCATCTCGAACGCCAGTTGCGCACCCTGCCGCTGATCGAGCGCACCCGCCCGCACGAGGCCGTGGAGCGCGCGGGGGCCGCGATCGGCTGATCCTGGGAGTCCCGGTGAGCGGGACTCGAACCGTGGTCAGGATCAGTGAGATTCGATACGGGGGCAGCTGAAGGTTAGGGAGCCTAAAGTTCTCGGCGTGTTCCTCGCCTCCTCTCGAAAATTCGCCCGCGCGTCCGTGGCGCTGACCGCCGCCGTCCTCGCTGTCTCCGGCTCCGCCACCGCGGCCGCCGAGCCGGTGACGCCGAGCTCGCCGTTCGGCGGGTTCGCGTACACGGTGAAGGTCGAAAAGCCCGGGGAGGCAGACGGATTCATCTACTACACCAGCGGCGTGAGCGCGGCCGCGCTGGTGCCGGGGCTGGGGACCGTGGCGCAGGTGCTGCCCGGCGGGCGGCCCGCGAACATCGTCGCCGACCGCTCCGGCAAGGAGATCAAGCGGTTCGAACCGCCTGCGGGACAGGATGTCTCGAACTTCCGGACCCAGACCTATCAGGGGCGCACCGTGCTCACCTGGTGGCAGGGCAGCACGGTGGCCGGGCACGGCTCGGGCGTGGGAATCATCGCCGACGAGAACTTCAACGTGCTGGCGACCGTGGACCCGGGCGGCGCGGGCGCGGATGTGCACGAATTCCGGCTCACCCCGGACGGTCGCGCGCTGCTCACCTCGTATCCGCAGGTGGATGCCGATCTCACCGCCATCGGCGGCCCGGCGAACGGGAAGATGTTCGACACCGTCGCCGTCGTCATCGATGTGGCATCGGGCAGACAGCTGTTCCGCTGGAGCGCGGCCGAGCATGTCCCGCTCAGCGATTCGGAGACCTCCGGCAAGCTCACCGGGGACGTCTACGACCCGTACCACATGAACTCGATCAGCTTGGATCCGTCCGGGAATCTGGTTGTGTCCCTGCGCAATACGGCGGCTGTATACGACATCGACCCCAATACCGGCGAGATCCTGTGGCAGCTGGGCGGCAAGAATCCGACGCTGACCGCTGATCCCGGCGTCGAATTCGCCTTCCAGCACGATGCCGAATTCACCGACTCCTCGACGCTGCGGCTGTTCAACAACAACTCGTCAGGCCTGGAATCCCGGGGCAGGTCGAGCGTCGAGTGGATCCACATCGACCTGGCCGCCAAGCGCGCCACCCTGATCCGCAACCAGCAGCACCCCGACGGCATCGTCACCCCCGCCATGGGCAATGCGGAATCGCTACCCAACGGCAACACCCTGGTCAGCTGGGGCATGACCCCGCGCATCTCCGAGTTCACCCCGGGCGGCGAGCTCGTCTACGACGCCGTCCTGCCGTTCGGCACCTACCGCGCTTACCTCGCCCCGCGCTGATTCGCCGGTGGCGGACGCTGACCGGTCGGTGGAGGAAATGTAGGGGTTCCGGGGCAATCGTGTGGGTCCCGTTCGGCCGTCGGGGCCGTCGGGCAGGATGGTGGGCGTGATCGGTACTCGGAAATCATCGAACGAGCAGCGTGTCGTGCGGCCGCCGTCGCCGCATCCGTCGGGAGCGAAGCCGCCCGCCATTCCGGCGGAGTTCGTGCCCAGGCATGTGGCGCTGGTGATGGACGGGAACGGCCGCTGGGCGCAGGACCGCGGGCTGCCGCGCACCGCCGGGCACGAGCGCGGCGAGGCGGTGCTCATGGACACCGTCGAGGGCTGCATCGAGATCGGCGTGAAGTGGCTGTCGGCGTATGCCTTCTCCACCGAGAACTGGAAGCGCAGCCCGGACGAGGTCCGCTTCCTGATGGGCTTCAACCGCGATGTGATCCGCCGCCGCCGCGACGAGATGCACGAGATGGGTGTGCGCGTCCGCTGGGCCGGTCGCCGACCGCGCCTGTGGCGCAGCGTGATCAAGGAATTGGAGATCGCCGAGGAGCTGACGCAGGACAATACGGTGATGACCCTCACCATGTGCGTCAACTACGGCGGCCGCGCCGAGATCGCCGACGCCGCACGGGAAATCGCGCGCCGGGTGGCGGCGGGGGAGATCGATCCGGAGAAGATCACCGAGGCCACCGTCGCCCGCTACCTCGACGAACCCGATATGCCGGACGTGGACCTGTTCCTGCGTCCCTCGGGCGAGCTGCGCAGCTCCAACTTCCTGATCTGGCAGGCCGCCTACGCCGAATTCGTCTTCCAGGAAACGCTTTTCCCCGATTTCGACCGCCGCAACCTGTGGGACGCCTGCCTCGAATACGCCAAGCGCGACCGCCGCTTCGGAGGAGTGAAATGACCGATCAGCTGACTCCCGCCGAGGAACTGCAGCTGCGCGCCAAGGCCGTGCTGATGCGCTTCGGCGTGGACGTGCACGATCAGGAGGGGGGCCTCGGCTTCGAATACGAGGGCGCGCTCTGCTCGCTGCGCGGGGTGAACCTGTCGCCGGGCCTGGATGTGCTGGCGCTCATGTGCATTCTGGCCTGGGACCGCCCGGTCAAACCGCAGCTGCACAAGCGGGTCGCCGAGCGCAATGCCGGGCTGCAGTTCGGCACGCTCACCGTGGTGTCCCGCGACAAGCTCGCCGACGTGATCATGCGCTACACCTTCCCCGCCGCCGGACTCGAGGACGAGCCGCTGGCCACCATCCTGCTGCTGAGCCTGTCCGGTGCGGGCCGTGCCCGGCAAGGCCTGCTGCCCTGACGGTCAGGTATGGGCGACGGCCGGGGCGCTGCTCCGCATGTTCGGCGTGAGCAGTTCGACGCCGCGGTACAGCGTCTCGGGATCCACGTCGCCCATGATCAGGTGCTGCAGGATGAAGCCGGGCAGGATGCCGAGCATGGTCTTGGCGACCGCGTCGGTATCGGAATCCGGTGGCAACCAGCCGATGTCGCGCATGCGCAGCGCGTAGTCCTGCCAGAGGCGGCGGATGCCGCCCAGCGTGGTGCGCACATAGTCGCCGATATTGGGGTCGGTGAGGGCCAGCGACCAGGCCTGGGGGATGAGGTGCACCGGGCCGCCGGGCGCGCTGAGCTGGACGATCGCCTCGGCGACGGTGCGGATCAGTTCGGCGGGGGTGGGTAGGGGATCGGAGTGCACGGCCTCGAAGAGGGTGGCGTGTAGCTCGGTGCTCGCCTCGGTGGTGAGGGCGGCGATGATGTCGTCCTTGGACTTGAAGTAGCGGTAGACCGCGCCCGCGGACAGGCCCGATTCGGCGAAGACGTCCTGCATGGTGGTGGCGTGTAGGCCCTTGCGGGCGAAGCAGGTCTGGGCGGCGTCGAGGATCTGCTGCCTGCGGCGTTCCAGGTGCTCCTCGCTGACTCTGGGCATGCGCCCAAAGTAAAACGAATATCCGTTCTTGACAAGGTGACAGCCGGATGTCAGCCTTGTCCCAACAAAAAGAACGGACCTTCGCTTTCTTTGGAAGAGTGTCATGAACACAGCGCAGCGCACACCGGAGAACACCCGGCCCGCCTCGGCAACCAACCCCCTTCCCAAGGCCTTCCGCCTCGCGCTGGCGCTGGGCCTCGCCGCGGCCGTCATCCAGGCCGTCATGCTCATCGCCTTCGCCTGGCCCGCCGCCCGGGTGGCGCCCCGCGATCTGCCCATCGCCATCACCGGACCGCAGGCCGCCGCGGTCACCCAGCAGCTCAATGCCCGCGAGCCCGGCGGCTTCGACATCCGCACCGTCGCGGACGAATCCGCGGCCCGCGACGCCATCGAGAGCCGGGATGTCTACGGCGCCATCCTGACCGACGGGCAACCCCGCGTGCTGATCGCCTCGGCCGCGAGTCCGATTGTGGCGCAACAGCTTTCCGGCTTGGCCCAGCAGCTGAACGGTATCGCCCCCGCCCCCGTGCAAGATGTGGTCGCCGCCGACCCGCACGATCCACGCGGGGCCGGTTTCGGCGCCATGGTGCTCCCGCTGGTCATGTCCGGCCTGGCCGGTGGCGTACTGATGAGCCTGCTGGTCAAGTCGGTGCCCGCCCGCGCCGTCGGTCTGCTCACCTTCGCGATCGCCGGTGGGCTGCTGAGCATGACGATCGTGCAGGGCTGGCTGCACCTGCTGCCCGGCGCGTACCTGACCATGGCCGCGATCGCCGGACTGGTGTCCTTCGCCGTCGCCGGAACGGTAGCCGGTCTGGCTTCCGTCATCGGCCCCGCGGGCATCGGCATCGCCGCCCTCACCATGCTGCTGATCGGAAACCCGTTCTCCGGAGCCACTTCCGCGCCGGAGCTGCTGCCCAAGCCGTGGGGCACCATCGGCCAGCTGCTCCCGCCCGGCGCCGCCGCCACGCTGCTCCGCTCGGCCGCCTTCTTCGGTGACGCCTCCATCGCGGGTCCGCTGACGGTTCTGTTGTGCTGGGCCGCAGCCGCTCTGGTCCTGCTGGGCATCGGCGTCCTGCGCACCCCGGCTGCCGAGCCGGTCGCCGAGCCGGTTCCCGCCGTCTGAGCCGTACCCGACGAAAAACAGCGCGCCCCTGCGTATTACGCAGGGGCGCGCTTGCTTTTGTGGCGGTTGCCGTGCTGTCAGCCCTTGGCCTCGGCGCAGTCCTTGCAGGTGCCGAAGATCTCCATGGTGTGCGAGATATCGGTGAACCCGTGTTCGGCCGCGATGGAATCGGCCCAGGCCTCGACGGTCGGTCCCTCGACCTCAACGGTGCTGCCGCACTGGCGGCAGACCAGGTGATGGTGATGCCCGGTGGAGCACTGCCGGTACACCGATTCCCCGGTGTCGGTGCGCAACACATCGACCATCCCGGCGTCGGCCAGCGACTGCAGGGTCCGGTAGACGGTGGTCAGCCCGATGCCCTCACCGCGCTTGCGGAGTTCATCGTGCAGCTCCTGCGCGGAGCGGAATTCGTCGATATCGGCGAGCAGGGCGGCGATGGCGCTGCGCTGCCGGGTGCTGCGGACCCCGACGGTCTTCTCGGTCGTTCCCACGGCTCACCCTTCCTCGGCGTGCGCGACCGCGTCGATCACGATGTGCGCGAGATGTTCGTCGACCAGTTCGTAGATGACCTCGCGCCCGGTGCGCTCACCGCGCACCACGCCCGCGGACTTGAGGATCCGCAGGTGCTGGCTGATCAGCGGCTGGGTCACCCCGAGGGTGTCGACCAGTTCGTGCACGCAGCGCGGCGATTCGCGCAGCTGCAGCACGATGGCGATGCGCACCGGCGCGGCCAGGGCGCGTAGCAGTTCGCCCGCAGAGTCGAGAATGGTGCGCGACGGTACCGCCGGTGGCTGTGGCGACCGGTACGGGTACGGGTCGTGCGGGATCGCGGCCGGAGCCTCGGTCGCGACGTGCGAGCGCCGGATGGGCGCGCCGCTGTCGGTGGTCATCGAACCAACTCCTTATTGGAAACCGATGCCATTCTTATATGCAAGGTTGCGCATGTCAAACACGACACGGTGTTAAACCCGTAGCACGCGGCAGATAGTCTTGACTCAATCCTTTGCAATCTTCCGGACACGGATGGAGAAACGTTCAAGTGGCACCCAAGTCGAAGGTGGACACCGTCGCCAATCTCGCCAAGCGTCGGGGTCTCGTGTACCCGAGCGGTGAGATTTACGGCGGAACGAGGTCGGCCTGGGATTACGGTCCGCTGGGCGTGGAGCTCAAGGAGAACATCAAGCGGCAGTGGTGGCGGTCCATGGTGACCAGCCGCGACGACGTGGTCGGCCTCGACTCGTCGATCATCCTGCCGCGTCAGGTGTGGGTGGCCTCGGGCCACGTCGCGGTGTTCAATGACCCGCTGGTGGAATGCCTCAACTGCCACAAGCGGCACCGGCAGGACCACCTGCAGGAGGCGTACGCCGAGAAGAACAAGATCGACGACCCGGATTCGGTCCCGATGGACAAGATCGTGTGCCCGGACTGCGGCACCGTCGGCCAGTGGACCGAGCCCAAGGACTTCAACATGATGCTGAAGACCTATCTGGGCCCGGTCGAGTCCGAAGAGGGCATGCACTACCTGCGCCCGGAGACCGCGCAGGGCATCTTCGTCAACTACAAGAACATCGAGACCACCGCGCGCAAGAAGCCGCCCTTCGGCATCGCGCAGATCGGCAAGTCGTTCCGCAACGAGATCACGCCGGGCAACTTCATCTTCCGCACCCGTGAGTTCGAGCAGATGGAGATGGAGTTCTTCGTCAAGCCGGGCGAGGACGAGCAGTGGCACCAGTACTGGATCGACACCCGGCTGGCCTGGTACACCGATCTGGGCATCGATCCGGAGAACCTGCGGCTCTACGAGCACCCGAAGGAGAAGCTCTCGCACTACTCCACCCGCACGGTGGACATCGAGTACCGCTTCCGCTTCCAGGGCAGCGAGTGGGGTGAGCTCGAGGGCGTGGCCAACCGCACCGACTTCGACCTGAAGACCCACTCCGAGCATTCCGGCACGGATCTGGTGCACATCGACCAGAACTCGGGCGAGCGCTACACCCCGTACGTGATCGAGCCGGCGGCCGGTCTGACCCGTTCGCTGATGGCCTTCCTGGTGGACGCGTACCACGAGGAGGAGGTGCCGACGGCCAAGGGCACCATGGAGACTCGCACCACCTTGCGCCTGGATCCCCGGCTCGCCCCCGTCAAGGCGGCTGTCCTGCCGTTGTCGCGCAATGCGGACCTCTCGCCCAAGGCGAAGGACCTCGCGGCGAAGCTGCGCAAGAACTGGAACGTGGACTTCGACGACGCCGGGGCGATCGGCCGCCGCTACCGTCGCCAGGACGAGATCGGCACCCCGTTCTGCATCACCGTCGACTTCGACACGCTGGAGGACCAGGCGGTCACCGTGCGCGAACGGGACTCGATGGCCCAGGAGCGGGTGGCGCTGGATCAGGTCGAGGGCTACCTGGCGGCGCGGCTCATCGGAGCCTGATACATAGCTCGTAGGAAAGACCGGTCAATGCCTGACCGGTCTTTTCTTTTATTCCATTGCCCCCGAAATTCGGGGCGGCGTAGACAAATTGGGTACGGCACTACTCGTGTTAACGGCCCATGACCGGCGCACTATTTAGGGTGTATGGATATCGGCACCCTCTTGTGCCGTATCTCGATCATCCGAGGTGAGTCATGAGCGAGCGTGTTATCGGCCCCCGCTCGGGGCTGCAATGGGTTCCTTTGGGGGACACCGTTTTGGGGGAGACCGGATCATCGTGCCCAGCCGCCAAGTCCACGGTGGCGGCTTTTCGATCTTGGGCTGATTCCTTTCTGACCCAACCCAGTGACGAGCTGGGCAGGGACGGACCGGTATGCCCGTACGTGAAGCCGTCGATGCGGCGGGACCTGCTCTGGATGGCCCAGGTCCCGGCCGAGCGGCCGCGGCCGATGTGGGTACGGGCCATCATCCGGGACGCAATGGAGCTTTATCCCGAACTGCCTACGGGGAACGGCAGTTCCAGCTCCGTGTTGCGTTCGATGATCACCGTATTTCCGAATATGACGGATTATACGCTGATCGATGAAATCCACTCCGAATTCAAGAGCAAGTTCGTCGAGCGCGGGACGATGCTCGGGCAGTTTTATCCGGGCTGTGACCAACCGGGCTTGTGGAACAAGGATTTTCGGCCATTGGACGCGCCGCTGCCGATGCTGGTGGTGCGGTCCATGATGACGACCGATTTCCCATTCCTGCTCGACAAACCGGAATGGGCGGACGCATATGTGCGCAAGTTCGCACCGACGCTGCCCGCGCATGTGCGGTCGGTCATGGTGGGACGCTTGACATCTCGCCCCTCGTCGTGGGTTCCGGCCTACGAGGAGCGGCCGGAGGAGGAATCCTGCGCGACCAGCGGTTAGGTCCGGCGTGACGACGGTGATCAGGGTCGGGGTGTCCCATCACCGCACAAACGCCAGAACACACCGCGGCGTCGGTTTATACGCAATCGGGTAACGATCACCACGAGGACCCGAAGCGCGCGAGAGACCCGGGTACAGAATCGGAGAAGTCCGAGGACGGTCTACACCGGGGGCGGATCATGAGCGAGAACCTGCCGCGACGGGGGTTCCTGAAGGGGGCCCTGGCCCTGCTGGGCCTGGGGGTCGCCGCGACCGCACATGCCGATCCGTCCCCGGTGCCGCCGCCACCGCTGCCGATGCCACGGCTGCCGTCCATGCCGCTGACTCCGCTGAACTACCACTCACCGCCGTTGCAGCCCTTCGTCGATGAGCTGCCTATACCTGAAACGGTCCCGGCGGCAGGGGAATTGGCGGCGAGCTCCGCGATCCACCGCTATCACCGGGATCTGCCGGAGACCCGCAGCTGGGGCTACTCCCGGCCGATCCTGGGTCCGTGCCTGGAGGCGCGCCGGGATCGCCAGGCGCACATCGTCTTCCGCAACGACCTCGGCACGCACGTGATGGCCGAGCACGTCGATCTGACCATGCACGGCGTGACCGAGCAGGACCGCACCGATCCGCGCTTCACCGTCCACCTGCACGGCGGGGTGAACTCCCCGGACTCGGACGGGCATCCGCTGATCGGCTGGCGCAATGGCGGGCGGCCCAGCTACACGTACTCGAATCGGCAAGAGGCGACGGCACTCTGGTACCACGACCACGCGATGGGCATCACCCGCCTCAATATTCAGGCCGGGCTGGCCGGAATGTATTACATCCGGGACGAATTCGACACCGGCGAGGCCGACAACCCGCTCGGCCTGCCCAGCGGTGAGTTCGAGATCCCGCTGATCGTGCAGGACCGCACCTTCAATGCCGACGGCACGGTGCAGCCCATGGTCGGGCTCTATCTTCCGCAGGGCTACAACCAGTCCGGGCAGCTGGGCGACGTGGCCTGCGTCAACGGGGTGGTGTGGCCGCGCCTCGAGGTGCGCCGCACGCTCTACCGCTTCCGGCTGCTCAACGGCTCCAATTCGCGGCCCTACGTGTTCACCTTCACCAACGGCATGCCGATCTGGGCGATCGGGGGCGATCTCGGGCTGCTGGACGCACCCGTTCCCACGCCGACCATCCGGGTCAGCCCCGGCGAGCGGGTGGATCTGCTGGTGGACTTCAGCGGGCTGCACGACGGGGACGTGGTGGATCTGATCAATGTCGCGCTGAACGACATCGGCAACACCTTCTTCATGGTCCCGGAGCTGCGCGACATCATGCGCTTCACGGTGGCCGGGGACGGCCCGCCCGCGGTCATCCCCACCGTGCTACGCGGCGGACCCGGGCTGCCCGAGCCGCTGGGGGAGCTGCCCGCGCCGGATTCGGTGCGCACCGTGACCCTGATGGGCTACAACGACGATGCCCGGCTGGCGGCCGTCTTCCCGGGCATGGGGGTGCTCGACAATCTGCCGTTCCTGGGCACCGACATCGATATGGCGCAGGCCGGGGCCGTCGAGCAGTGGGACATCGTCAACACCACCTCCTTCGACCATCCGATCCACATCCACCTGGCCCGGCTGCGCATCCTCGGCCGCCAGCCCATCGCGCCCTACGACTACTGGTATTCCGACCCGCCGCCGGCCTTCGGCACCCGCTGGGCCCCGCCCGTCGACAACTTCACCGCGGGTCCGCTGCAGCCGCCCCCGGATTGGGAGACGGGCTGGAAGGACACCGTCGAATGCCCGACCGAGGCCGTCACCCGGGTGCTGGTGCGCTGGCCCACGGTCGCGGAGCTCGGCTTCGATCCGGACAGCCCCGTGCGGGTGCCGCCGGGCGCCGAGGCCATGTCCCCGACCGGGGATATGGCCATGTCCGGGATGGGGGAGCACGATGCCGGTGACGAGGAGATCCGCGGCTATGTCTGGCACTGCCACAATCTCGATCACGCCGACCACGACATGATGCAGCAGATACGGGTGTTGCGTTGATCGCTCCGGGTAATGCTCGAACGGTTGCTTCTTAATGGCCTGCCCCCGAAATAGGGGGCGGTGGAGAGAAATTGGGTAGTGCACTACTCGTGTTAACGGCCCATGACCGGAGCACCATTTATCTATGTGGGCAACGGCGCCTTGTTCTGCCGTAGCTCGATCATCCGAGGTGAGTCATGAGCGAGCGTGTTATCGGCCCCCGCTCGGGGCTGCAATGGGTTCCTTTGGGGGACACCGCTTTGGGGGATTCCGCATCGTGCCCGGCCGCCCGGCCGACGGTCGCGGATTTTCGATCTTGGGCCGATTCCTTTTTGACCCGGCCCAGCGACGATCTGGGCCGCGACGGGCCGGTCTGCCCGTACGTGAAGCCGTCGCTGCGGCGCGGTCTGCTGTGGTTGGCGCAGGTCCCGGCGGTGCGGCCACGGCCGGAATGGGTGCGCGCGATCCTGTCCGACGCGTTGGAGCTCTATCCCGAACTGCCCACGGGGAATGGCAGTTCCACATCGGTACTGCGCGGATTGATCATGGTATTCCCGAATTTGAACGATTATACGCTCATCGATGAGATGCACGCGGAATTCAAGAGCAAGTTCGTCGAACGCGGCATCATGCTGGGGCAATTTTATCCGGGTTGTGACCAACCGGGATTGTGGAACAAGGATTTTCGCCCCTTGGACGCACCGCTGCCCATGCTGGTGGTGCGCTCGATGATGACGACCGATTTACCGTTCCTGCTGGATCGACCGGAATGGACCGACGCGTACGTACGCAAGTTCGCGCCGTCGGTGCCCGCACACGTGCGCGCGGTCATGGTGGGGCGCTTGACATCCGGACTTTCCGTTACCAGCAGGTAGGCATTCATGACGCGTGAACTCGCGGCGGATCGCTCCGCCACCGTCTTTCCGTTGTCCCCCGCCCAGCGGGGCATGTGGTATGCGCAGCAACTGGATCCGACGGTGCCGCTGTCGGAGGCCCAGTACATCGAGATGCGCGGACCGCTGGATCTGGACGCGCTGCGCCGGGCCTCGGTGACCGCGGCGCGCGAATTCGGTTCCGGCGTACTGCGACTCGTCGAGATCGAGGGGCAGCCGTATCAGCTGGTCGACCCGGCGATCACGCCGGAGGTGGGGTTCCTGGACTTGCGCGACCGGCCCGATCCGGTGGCCGCGGCGCTGGCCTGGATGCGGGCGGAGGTGGCCGAGCCCATCGACCTGCTCGGTGAGAATGCCGGAGTAACAACGGTGATCCGGGTCGGGGAGTCCCATCACTTGTGGTACACCAGAGCACACCACATCCTCATCGATGGATTCGGTTCGGTGACCATGCTGTATCGGGTCGCCGAGCTGTACAACGCCGCGGTGCACGGGCAAACGGCGCCTCCCGGCACCGCGGCCTCCCTTGCGGAGGTGCACGAGGCGGAGATGGCGTACCGGGAATCGACCCGGTTCGCCACCGACGCCGCGTACTGGCGCGAGGTGACCGCCGCGATGCCCGAGCGGTGCAGCCTGGTGGCCGCCACCGCGCCCGCCGCCACCCTGGCGCGCGAGGCCCGCGAGCAGCTGCCCGAGGCCACCTCGGCGCGCCTGCAGGCCGCCGCGCGCCGGTTCGACAGCAGTGCGGCCGGTGTGGTGATGGCGGCCGTCGCGTTGTACTACGGGCGGATCACCGCCACCGAGGACGTGGTGCTGAGCCTGCCGGTCTCCGGCCGGACCACGGCGGTGCTGCGGCGTTCGGGCGGCATGATCGCCAATGTGGTGCCGCTGCGGGTGCGGGTGCCGCGGGCCGGACGGGTGGGCGAGGTGCTGACGGCGCTGGGCGTCGCGGCCTCGGGTGCGTTGCGGCATCAGCGATTCCGGCACGAGGACATGCGCGAGGGCGACGGTGCGGGGCAGCCGGAGCTCAGCCGCGGGATCGTCGGGCCGGTCATCAACATCATGATGTTCTCGGCCGGAATCGATTTCGCGGGACTGGAATCCAGCCTGCACGTGCTCACCTCGGGTCCTATCGAGGACCTGTTCGTGAACTTCTACCAGCACGGTGCGGACGCGCCGATTCATGTGGATTTCGCCGCGAATCCCCGGCTCTACGAAGAGGATTCGCTGCGCACCCATCACCGGCGATTCCTCGGATTGCTCGACTCGCTGCTGGACGCGGAGGTCGACACCCCGATCGAGGCATTGAGCTACAGCACGGCCGTGGATGAGCCCGTGCTTGCCGGGGCGCACGGCGGGCCCGCGCCGGAACCGCGGCTGCTGCCGGAGATTCTGGAATCCGGGCTGCGCACCGCCGGGCCCGAGGCCGTGGCGGTCATGGCGGGGGAGCGACGGCTGACCTACGGCGAGCTGGATGGGCTCTCGAATCGGCTGGCGCGCAGGATAATCGCTGAGTCTTCCGGTGCTGTGGGTCCGGAATCCGCGGTGCTGCTGCGGCTTCCGCGCTCGATCGAGGCCATGGTGGCGTTGTGGGCGGTCGCGAAGACCGGCGCGGCGTTCGTGCCCTTGGGCACCGGGATGCCCGGAGACCGGATCGCGCGGATCGCGGCCGAATGCGATGCCGCCATCGGGCTCACGCTGTCCACGGAGTCCGGTGACCTGCCGGATTCGGTGCGGTGGATCGCCCTCGACGGCCTGGTGGACGGGGCGGGGAGCGAATCCGCGGCTCCGTTGACACCCGCCGAGCTGCCGGTCCGTCCGCGCCTGGCGAATCCGGCCTACATCGTCTTCACCTCCGGTTCGACCGGTGTGCCCAAAGGCGTGGTGGTGACCCATGCCGGGCTCGCGGGTCTGGCCGCGGCCATTGTGGATTCGTACCGGGTGACCCCCGGAGCGCGGGTGCTGCAATGCCTGAATCCGAGCTTCGACGCCGCCGTCCTCGAATGGCTGATGGCCTTCGCCTCCGGCACGACACTCGTTGTCGCCGAGCCCGATCCGGTGCTGGGTTCCGAGTTGGCCGCGCTGGTCCGGGAATACGGCATCACCCAGGTGTGCTCGACGCCCGCGGTGCTGTCGACCCTGGATCCGCACGCGCTCGACGGCGTGCGCGCGGTGTCCTCGGGCGGTGAGCCGACGCCGCCGGAGATCGTGGCGCGCTTCGGAATCGGGCGTGACCTGCTGAATTCGTACGGTCCCAGCGAGACCACCGTGGCCGTCACCTACACCAAAGGCCTGGTGCCGGGGGAGAACGCCGGTCTCGGCGATCCCATTCGCGGCGCGGGCATGCTGGTGCTGGATCGCTGGCTGCGCCCGGTGCCGATCGGTGTCGCCGGTGAGCTGTACGTGACCGGTCCCGGCGTGGCGCGCGGCTATGTCGGCCGCCCCGCGCTGACCGCTGAACGCTTCGTGCCCGCTCTTTCGGGACCGGCCGGGACCCGCATGTATCGGACCGGGGATCTGGTGCGCTGGACCCGGGTCGCGGGTGCGGAATCGTGTGTCCTCGAGTACGTCGGGCGCAGTGACTTCCAGGTGAAGCTGCGCGGGATGCGGATCGAGCTGGGCGAGATCGATGCCGCACTGAACACGCATCCGGCGGTGGAGATCGCGGTGACCGTCGCGCGGCCGACTCCCAGCGGCGGGGCCATGCTCGCGGCCTACGTGGTGCCGCGCGCCGAGACGTCGATAACCGAATCCGAACTGCTCGAGCACGCCTCGCATCGCCTGCCGCCCTACATGGTGCCCGCGACCGTCACGGTGCTCGGCGCGCTGCCGCTCACCGCCAATGGCAAGGTGGACCGGCGGGCGTTACCGGAACCGATTGTGGCGCAGCCGGTTCGCCGCGCCGTGGCCAGTGAGTCCGAGCGGCTGCTCTGCGACCTCTACGCCGAGATCCTCGCCAGCGATGCCGTCACGCCCGATACATCGTTCTTCGCGCTCGGCGGCGATTCGATCATGGCGATCACCCTGGTCTCGCGCGCCCGGGCCGCCGGGCTGGTGTTCTCCGCCGGCGAAGTGTTCGAACACCGCACCCCGGCCGCGCTGGCCGCAGTGGCGGCCCGCCTGGAGGACCGCCCGGCCCGCCTGGCCGAGCTCCCGGGCGGCGGCATCGGCCGCCTGCCGCTCACTCCGGTCGCCGCGTGGCTGCTGAACCGGCCCGGCTGGGAGCACTTCGCGCAATCCATGGTCGTGCGGCTGCCCGGCGGAATCGACCCCGAGGCCCTCACCCGCAGCGTGCAGGCCCTGCTGGACCGGCACGACATGCTGCGCACCCGGATCGTCGACTCCGACGATGGACCGCAGCTGGAGATCCCCGAGGCTACCGACGCGAACGGCCTGCTGACCCGAATCGAGTGCACCGCAGCCGATATCGATGACGCGGCCGTCACCCGGGAGCTCACCGCGGCGGTCGACCGGCTGGATCCTCGCGCGGGGGTCATGCTCGCGTTCACCTGGCTGGATGCCGGGCCGACGGACTCCGGGCGGCTGCTGATCGCGGTGCACCACCTCGCCTGCGATGCGGTCTCGTGGCGAATCCTGTTGCCCGATCTGCTGTCTGCCTGGACGCAGGTCTCGGCCGGGACGACGCCGGAACTCCAGGAGACCGGCACCTCCATGCGCACCTGGGCGCACGCGCTGACCTCGCTCGCCGAATCGGACGGGTGGCCGTCGGATGAATTGGATTACTGGCGAACGACTCTGGCTCCGGATGCGGTGCTCGGCACACGCCGGCTCGATCCGGCGGTGGATACGCACGGGACGGCCGGGCGGCTCGAGGTCGAGGTGCCCGGCGAGGCCTCGGCCACGCTGATCGGCCGGATCACCTCGGCCTATCACTGCGGTGTCGAAGACGCGCTGCTGGCCGCGCTGGCCCTGGCCATGGCCCGATGGCGCAGCGGGCGTGGGGAATCGGCGAGCGCCACCGTCGTGGGCGTCGAACGGCACGGGCGCGAGGAAGCGGTGGTGCCGGGCGCGGATCTGTCCCGCACCGTCGGATGGTTCACGGCGCAGGTCCCGGTACGGGTCGGACCTGTTGAGCCGGAGTCTGTTTCGGCCGCCATCAAGACTGTCAAGGAGCAACTGCGCGCGGTGCCGCGGGGCGGCATGGGTTTCGGCCTGCTGCGCTATTCGAATCCCGCCACGGCACGTGAGCTGGCCGAGCTGCCCGAACCGCAAGTCGGGTTCAACTACCTCGGGCAGATTCCTGACGGCGTCGGCGAAGGCGATTGGCTACCGGTGTCCATGGTGGACCGTATGGGCGGCCACGCCGATCCGAACATGCCGCTGGCCGCCGTGCTCGCCGTAGACGCGGTGACGCTGGAATCGTCCGACAGTCAACGGATCCGGGCCATCTGGCAGTACGCGTCCGGCGCGATCGACGCCGCCGACGTGGAAGCGCTGGCACGGGAGTGGGTTTCGGCGGTGACCGAAGTCGCGACGCTGGTCGGCGATCCGGAGTCCGGCGGATTCACCCCGAGCGACCTGGACCTGCTGTCGGTGACGCAGGCCGATATCGATGCCTGGGAACAGCATTACGGCCGCCTCGACGATGTCTGGCCGTTGACCCCGCTGCAGCGCGGCCTGCTCTTCCAGTCCCAGCTGGCCGAGGGCGGCCCGGACGGGTACTCGGTGCAGGCCGTCATCGATGTGGAGGCCGACCTCGACTTCGGCCGTCTGACCTCCGCCGCCGAGGCGCTGGTCCGGCGGCACGATGTGCTGCGCGCGGGCTTCGTGCAAACCGGTGACGGTGCCGTGCAGGTGATCTCTGCCCACGTCGAGGTGCCGTGCGAGTATCGCGAGGCATTGAACGCGACCCCCGCCGAGCTCGACGAGCTGGCCGCGGAGCAACTGCGCATCCCCTTCTCCGTCGATACACCTCCGCTGCTCCGCTTCCTGTGTATCGCATTGGGGGAGCGGCGATTCCGGCTCGTCATCACCAATCACCACCTGATCCTCGACGGCTGGTCCATGCCGCTGCTGTTCGCGGAACTGATCGCCCTGTACGAAAACTCCGGGGACACAGGCGGATTCGAGCCCGCGGTGCCGTTCCGCCGCTACCTGGAGTGGATCGCCGACCGTGACGCCGAGCGAGCCCGCACCGCCTGGTCGGAGGCGCTGGCCGGACTCGACGGCCCGACCCTGGTGGCCCCCGGCGCGCCCCGCGCCGACGCCGCCACCGGCCCCGTCGCCCACGATGTCCCGCTGCCCGAGGGCCTGATCGACCGCCTGCGGGCCACCGCCGCGGACTGCCAGGTCACCGTGAACACCCTGGTCCAGGCCGCCTGGGCGCTGACCCTGGCCGGGCTCACCGGCTCCGCCGATATCGTCTTCGGCGCGACCGTCTCGGGCCGCCCGCCCGAACTCGCCGACGCCGAACGCATGGTCGGCATGCTGGTGAACACCGTCCCGGTCCGCATCCGCCTGAACCCCGCCGAACCGGTCGCCGACCTCCTGTCCCGGGTCCAACACGAGCAGGCCGCCCTGGCCGAACACCAATTCCTGGGCCTGGACGAAATCCACGCCCGCACCGGCCTCGGCCCCCTCTTCGACACCGCCACCGTCTTCGAGTCCTACCCCGTAGACGCCGCCTCCCTCACCGCCGCCACCCGCCAGGCCCAACTGTCGGTCACCGGCATCGAAGGCCACGACGGCACCCACTACCCCCTGTCCCTCGCCGCCTACGCCGACACCGGCCTCCGGCTGGAACTGACCCGCTCACCCCGCTACTTCGACGCCCCCCAAGCGGATTCGATCGCCCGCTCCCTGGCACGCCTGCTCGCCGAGATCGCCGCTGACCCGCACCGTCGCACCGCGGCCCTGTCCGATGCGGACCCGCTGGACACGCCCGCCATCCAGCACGGCGGCCCGGCGCATCCGGTCCGATTGCTGCCGGAGTTGTTGACCGGCACCGGATTCCCGCAGGACGTCGCTGTTCGCGCGGTTGCAACCCCCGAAACGATGGCGGCAGCGGCGCCCGCCCGCTACCCCTTCCACGCCACCGACCTCACCTACGACGAACTTGACGCGCTCTCGAATCGGCTGGCGCGCCTGCTGATCGACGCGGGCGCGGGGCCGGAGCGGGCCGTGCTGGTGGTCCTGCCACGGTCGGTCGAAGCCATGGTGGCGATCTGGGCGGTCGCCAAGACCGGCGCGGCGTTCGTCCCGGTCGACAGCACACAACCCGCCGCACGCACCGCCGCCACGGCGGTGGAATGTGGTGCCACACTGGGGATTACCAGTACCTCGCCCGACATCGACCTGCCGTCCGAACTGAGGTGGTTGGCGCTGGACGACCTGGAGGTCGAGGACGAGCTGGAGGTCGAAGAGGCTGGCGGACAGGTAGACGGAACTTCCGACCGACGTCCGGCCGCGACCTCGTCGTCGGCCCCGGTCACCGACGCCGATCGCCCTGCGCCGCTGCGCCCCGAGCACGCCGCGTACGTGGTCTTCACCTCGGGCTCGACCGGCACCCCCAAGGGTGTCGTGGTCACCCATGCCGGTCTGGCGAGCATGGCTGCCGCCACGATCGAGCGGGCCGGGATCGATCGCGATTCCCGCGTGATGCACTGTCTGCATCCGGCTTTCGATGCCGCGATTCTGGTGTGGCTGTCGACCTTTACGGCCGGTGGCACCCTGGTGCTGGCCCCGCCGCAGGCCAATGCCGGAGCTGAGCTGGCCGCCGCCATCACCGAAAGTGCTGCGACGCATCTGATCTGCACGCCGTCGGTGCTCGGCACGCTCGAGACCGAGGATCTGCGATCGGTGCGCGCCATCGTCACCGGTGGTGAGGCCTGCCCACCTGCCCTGGTGACGCGGGTGGGTGCGGATCGGCTGCTGGTGAATTCCTACGGTCCGGCCGAGGCCACCATCGCGATCAGTTATGGCGATGCGATGACCCCGGATACCGCGTCGGTGATCGGCAGTCCGGTGCCCGGTGCGACCATGCTGGTGCTGGATCAGTGGTTGCGTCCGGTCCCGCTGGGCGCGGTCGGTGAGCTGTACCTCCGGGGTCCTGCCCTGGCGCGCGGATATGCCGCGCGCACAGCGGCTTCCGCGACGCGGTTCGTGGCCGATCCCTACACCGCCGGTGCTCGCATGTACCGCACCGGCGACCTGATGCGGTGCACGCCTGCCGGTTTCGTCTATGTCGGGCGCACGGACTTCCAGGTGAAGATCCGCGGGATTCGTGTCGAACCCGGTGAGGCGGATGCCGCCCTGCTGACCCATCCGATGGTGGCGGCGGCGATCACGGTCGCCCATCGCACACAGAGCGGCGCGATGACGCTGGCTTCCTACGTCGCACTCGAACCCGGCTCCGCGCTGGATGTAGCCGACCTGTCGGCCTGGCTGGGCGGGCGTCTGCCGCGCTACCTGGTGCCGTCGAGCATTCAGGTGCTGCCGGAGTTGCCGCGCACGGTCGGCGGCAAGGTCGATCTGCGGGCGCTGCCAGAACCGCAAGTGGCGCAGGCGGAGTACGTGGAGCCGGTGGGTGAGGAGAAGGTTGTCGCCGAGGTCTTCGCCGATGTCCTGGGGCTAACCCGCATCGGCGCGCGCGATGACTTCTTCGTGCTCGGCGGGGATTCGCTCATCGCCACCCGGGCGGTGGCCCGGCTGAGCGAGGCACTGGACGTCACGGTTCCGGTGCGCATGCTCTTCGAGGCCCCGGTCGTCGCCGATCTGGCCCGGCGCGTGCGCGCGGCGGAATCGGCGGATGGGGGTCCGGTGCTGGTGCGGGGGCCGCGACCGGAGGCGGTGCCGCTGTCGCCCGCTCAGCAGCGCATGTGGTTCGTCAACCGCTTCGATCCCGGCTCTCCGGCCTACAACGTGCCGGTGGCACTGCGGCTTTCGGGCCATCTGGATATGTCCGCGCTGCGGGCCGCGGTCTACGACGTGCTCGACCGTCACGAGACCCTGCGCACGGACTACCCGGATGTCGACGGCGTCGGCGTCCAGCGGATTCACCTCGCGCACGAGGTCTCCCTCGAGCTCGAACCGGTGGAAGTCCCTGCCGATCAACTGCTCGAGATGGTGATCCGAACTGTCACAGAGGGATTCGACGTCACCGCCGGTGTCCCGTTGCGGCTGCGCGTATTCCGGATCGCCGCCGAGGAGCACATGGTCGTGCTCGTCGCCCACCACATCGCCACCGACGGCTTCTCCATGGCCCCGCTGACCCGGGATCTGGCCGCCGCGTACGCGACCCGCGCCGTCGGGCAGACACCGGCGTGGGAGCCGCTGCCGGTGCAGTACGCGGATTATGCCCTGTGGCAGCGAGATCGGCTCGGAGGCGAAGACGATCCGGAGTCACTGCTGGCCCGTCAGGTTCAGTACTGGACGCAAACCCTGGCCGACCTGCCCGATCACCTGGAATTGCCGACCGACCGGCCGCGTCCGGCGCGCGCCTCGCATCGCGCGGCGGAATGGACCGTGCGGATGGACGGCGAACTGACCACCGCCATCGAGCGTTTCGCTCGCGCCCGTCACGCCACCCCGTTCATGGTGGTGCACGCCGCACTGGCCGTACTGCTGGCGCGTTCGGCCGACAGCCAGGACGTGGCGGTCGGCACCCCGGTCGCGGGCCGTGGCCGTCGCGAACTCGACGACCTGGTCGGCATGTTCGTCAATACGCTGGTGCTGCGCACCGGGATCCGCCCGGGCGAGAGCTTCGACGATCTGCTGGCCCGCGTCCGCGAGACCGATCTCGCCGCCTTCGAGCACGCCGACATGCCCTTCGAACGCCTGGTGGATGTGCTGGCCCCGGCGCGCTCCGAGTCCCGCCATCCCATCGTCCAGGTGCTGCTGGTCTACCAGAACCTGGTGATCCCGGAGCTCCGGCTGCCCGAGCTCACCGTCGTCCCGCTCGATATGCCGCAGACCACCAGCAGATTCGACCTGATGCTGACCATGCGCGAGGACGGCGACGACGGCATGGCCGCCGTATTCACCTACGCGCGCGATCTTTTCGACGAGTCGACGGTCGCGGTCTTCGCGCATCGCTTCCTGCGGCTGCTGGAGACGATCATCGCCGAGCCCGCGCTGCCGGTCGGCGATCTGGAACTGCTGGATCGCGTCGAACGCGCGGACCTGCTGGCTCGCACCGGCGGTCCGGCGGTGCCGCCGTCCACTCTGCCGCGGCTGCTGGCCGCGGCGGTCGCCGTGAATCCGAACGGCCCGGCCGTCACCTGCGCCGGTCGCACCCTGCGCTACGCCGAACTGGACGCCGCCTCGACGCGGCTGGCGCGCGAACTCATCGCCCGGGGCGCGGGCCCGGATGTCCGGGTGGCCATGGCCGTTCCGCGCTCGATCGATTCGGTGGTGGCCATGTGGGCGATCACCAAGTCCGGTGCGGCCCTGGTCCCCATCGACCCGAACTACCCGGCCGACCGCATCGAGCACATGGTCACCGACTCGGGCGCGCGGTTCGGCGTGGCCATGAGTGCCGCCCTCCCGGCGCTGCCCGCACTGCCCGGGCCGTGGCTCGCATTGGACGACCCGGCCTTGGTTGCGGCCATCGAAAAGCACTCGGCCACACCGATATCGGATACCGATCGCCGAGCTCCGCTGCGGCCGGGCAATATCGCCTACATCACCTACACCTCCGGTTCCACCGGTGTGCCCAAGGGCGTGCTGGTCACCCACGCCGGTCTGGCCAATTACAGCCGCGCGCAGCGTGATCACCTGCGGGTCGATTCCACCTCGCGCACCTTGCATTTCGCCTCGCCGAGCTTCGACGGCGCGATGCTGGAGCTGCTGCTGGCCGTCGGCCCGGCCGCCACCATGGTCGTCGTCCCGCCCGGAATCCTCGGCGGCGAGGAACTGGCGGAGGCCATTCGCGGCGGGCGGGTCACGCACGCGTTCATCACCACCGCCGCGGCCGCCACCCTGGACCCGAGCGGACTGGACAGCCTGCGGGTGCTGGCCGCCGGTGGCGAGGCCATGCCCGCGGACATGGTGGCCAAGTGGACGGCCCCCGCGGCCGACGGCTCGCGACGAGCCCTGGTCAATGTGTACGGCCCGACCGAGACCACCATCGTCACGAACATGAGTCACCCGCTGGCGGTGGGTGATCCGCTGGTGATCGGCGCACCCCTGCACGGTGTGCGGGCACTCGTCCTCGACCAGCGGCTGCGGCCGGTCCCCGACGGCGTCACGGGTGAGCTGTACCTGTCCGGCATCCAGCTCGCGCGTGGATATCACGCCCGGCCCGGCCTGACCGCCGAGCGCTTCATCGCCAACCCCTACGAGCCCGGTTCGCCAGGGGAGCGCATGTACCGCACCGGCGACCTGGTGCGCTGGCGGAATGACGCCACCGGGCAACCGGCCATCGAATACGTGGGTCGCAACGACTTCCAGGTCAAGGTGCGCGGCTTCCGCATCGAACTCGGCGAGATCGACGCCGCCCTGGTCGCCCACGAGACCGTCGATTTCGCGGTCACCATCGGGCACCGGCGCACCGACGCCGCCGGGTCCACCATCGTGGCCTCCTACGTGCTCGCGGCCCCGGGCCACACCATCGACACCGCGGCGCTCACCGCGTATCTCGCCGAGCGGCTGCCGGAATACATGGTGCCCATGGTCATTACGGTGCTCGACGAGCTGCCGCTGACCCCGGTCGGCAAGCTGGACCGCCGCGCCCTGCCCGAACCCGTATTCGGCACCCGCGAATTCCGGGCGCCCGAAGGCGAATTCGAGACCCTCGTCGCCCAGGTGTTCGCCGACGTCCTGGGTGAGGAGCGGGTCGGCGCGGACGACCACTTCTTCACCCTCGGCGGCAACTCGCTGCTCGCCACCCAGGTGACCGCACGTCTCGGCGCGGCCCTCGACACCCGGGTTCCGGTGCGGACGCTGTTCGACGCCCCGACGGTGTCGGCACTCGCCACCGCACTGCGTACCGGCGAACGCGCCGCGCGCCCCGCACTCACGGCCCGCCCACGGCCCGAACGCATTCCGCTGTCCGCCGCCCAACTGCGCATGTGGTTCCTCAACCGCCTGGAACCGGAATCCCCGGCCTACAACATCCCGGGCGCGTTCGATATCGAAGGCGCACTGGACATCACGGCCCTGCGCGCCGCCGTCGACGATGTCGTCGCCCGGCACGAGAGCCTGCGGACCATCTACCCGGTCGACCCGGACGGGCAGCCGTATCAGCGAATCCTGGCCGCCACCAGCGGCTCCACGCCGATCGTCGAGGTCACCGCGACAGCGGGCGAGGTCGAGTCCGTGCTGGCATCCGAACTGGCCCGCGGTTTCGACGTCACCCGCGAGACACCGCTGCGCGTCTGCGTGGTGCACATCGCACCCGAGCACACCGTGCTGGCCTGGGCCGTGCACCACATCGCGGCCGACGGCTGGTCCATGGCCCCGCTGGCCCGAGACATCGTGGGCGCGTACCTGTCTCGCGCGGCGGGCACCGCACCGCAGTGGAACCCGCTGCCGCTGCAGTACGCGGATTACGCGCTGTGGCAGCGGGACCTGCTCGGCTCCGACGACGACCCGGACGCCCTCGCCCACCGCCAACTCGAGTTCTGGCGCACCGCCCTCGCCGGTCTGCCGGACGTGCACGGCCTGCCCACCGATCGGCCCCGCCCGCCCCGGCCCTCCGGTCGCGGCGCGGATGTCGAATTCACCATTCCCGCCGAGATCCACGACCGGCTGCAGACCCTCGGCCGGGAACACGGTGCGAGCCCGTTCATGGTGGTGCACACCGCGCTGTCGATCCTGCTGGCCCGCCTCTCCGGCGAGCACGACATCGCGCTGGGCTCGGTCGTCGCCGGACGCGGCGAGGGCGAACTCGACGATCTGGTCGGCATGTTCGTCAACACCGTGGTGCTGCGCACCCAGCTGGATCCCGACGCCGCGTTCGCGACCACCCTCGATGCCGTCCGGCAGTCGGACCTGGCCGTCTACGAGCACATGGAGCTGCCGTTCGAACGCCTCGTGGACGCGCTGGCCCCCGAACGCTCCACCGCCCACCATCCGCTGTTCCAGGTGCTGATCGCCTTCCAGAACCTGCGGGCGCCGCGAACCACGCTGCCCGGCTTGACGATCAGCCCGGTGGAAGCACCCGCACCGGCGTCCAAGTTCGATCTCGAATGGGTCTTCAGCGAGGAGTTCGGTCCCGGCGGTGAACCGGCGGGGATCAACGGCCGGCTCGTCTACGCCACCGATCTGTTCGATCGCGATACCGTGGCGACTCTGACCGAACGATTCGTCCGAGTGCTGGCCGCGGGCACCGCAGATCCGGCTATCCGCGTCTCGGACATCGATCTTCTCGACGCCGCCGAGCGTGCAGCGCTGGTGCCGTCGCACGGTCCACGCGATACCGGTACGACGGTCACTCTGGCGCAGATACTCACCGCCACGGCCGCCGCGTACCCCGATCGACCGGCCGTCGTCGCCGCGGGCCGCACCCTCACCTACCGCGAAATCGACCGTGCCTCCGACGCCCTGGCTGGCCGACTGTCGGCTGCCGGGGCGAGAGCCGAAACCGTTGTGGCCCTGGCACTGTCGCGCGGTGCGGAACTGCTCACCGCCGTTTGGGCCGTCGCCAAGACCGGCGCCGCGTTCCTGCCCGTGGACCCGCGCAATCCGCTCGACCGCATCGAGCACATGCTCTCCGATTCCGGTGCGGTCCTCGGCCTCACCACCGAGGCGTATCGGCCGCAGCTGCCGGACACCGTCGGCTGGATGTTGCTGGGCGCGGACACATTCGAGGACCAGACCGCACCGCCGCCGCTCGCCGACGTCCACCCGGACAATACGGCCTGGCTGATCTACACCTCCGGATCGACCGGAACCCCCAAGGGCGTAGCGGTTTCGCATCGCGGGCTCGCGAACTTCCTGGCGGCGATCCGCGACAACTTCCAGGTCGACGAGACCTCCCGCGTATTGCTGGTCGCCTCACCGAGTTTCGACGCGTCCATGCACGAGGCCCTGATGGCCTTCGGCTTCGGTGGCGCGGCGGTGGTCGCGCCACCCGACGTCTTCGGTGGCGATGCCCTGCAGAATCTGGTTGCCGCCGAACAGGTCACGCACCTGGCCATGACACCCTCGGTGCTCGCGACCATGGATCCCGCCGCGGTACCGAGCGTGCGGGTGGCGGGCGTGGGCGGCGAGGCCATCGGATCCGAACTGGCCGAGCGCTGGGCGGCCGACCGCACGCTGCTCAACGTCTACGGACCGACCGAATTCACGGTTTGGGCAACGACTTCGGACGCCTTGCGTCCCGATCAGCCGATCACCATCGGCGGCCCGATCAATGGCGCGACCGCCCTGGTCCTCGACGCCCGGCTGCGACCGGTTCCGATCGGCGCGGCCGGAGAGCTGTACCTCGCCGGACCAGCCCTGGCCCGCGGCTACCACGCGCGGCCCGGACTGACCGCGACCCGCTTCGTCACCGACCCCTACGGCGCACCCGGCGACCGCATGTACCGCACCGGCGACCTGGTCCGCTGGACCGGCAGCCCCGCCGCGCCACGGCTGGAATACCTGGGCCGCACCGACTTCCAGGTCAAGATCCGCGGCCAGCGCATCGAACTCGGCGAGATCGACGCGGTGCTGGCGCGCGCCGAGGGCGTCGAATCGGCCGTCACCCTGGGCGTGCGGACACCGGGCGGGGCCATGGCCTTGGCCGCGTACGTGGTCCCGGAACCCGGGACCGAACTGGATCTCGCCGCCCTGCGCGACCACGCCGCCGGTGCGCTGCCCGGCTACATGGTGCCGTCGGCATTCGTGGTGATCGATGCCATGCCGCTCAACGCGGTCGGCAAACTCGATCGAAAGGCCCTGCCAGAACCTGTCTTCGAGGCCGAAGCCGAATATCGCGCGCCCACCACGCCCACCGAACTCGCCCTGACCGAGATCGTGGCCGAACTGCTCGGCCGCGACCGCGTCGGCGCGGAGGATTCGTTCTTCGCGCTCGGCGGCGACAGCATTCTCGCCATCCAACTGGTCTCGCGGGCGCGGCTGCGCGGCATCGAACTGTCCCCGATGCAGGTGTTCGAGCATCGCACCGTGGCCGCGCTGGCGGCGCTCGCCGACGCGGCGGGGGAGGCCGTGGTCCTCGAGGAGCTCGAGGGCGGCGGCGTCGGCGAAATGCCGCTCACCCCGGTCGTGCGCTGGATGACCGAGCGCGGCGGCGATTTCGGGCGCTTCGCCCAGTCGGCCGTGCTGGAACTGCCCGCCGGAATCAGTCGCGAGCAGATCGTCGCCACCGTCGGCGCGGTGGTGACGCGGCACGACATGCTGCGTGCGCGGCTGGCCCGGGACGCGGGCGAGTGGCGACTCAGCACGGGGGAGCCGGGCGACATTGACGTGGACGCGCTGCTGCGCCGGGTCGCGTTCACCGCCTCCGATGTCACCGCGCAACGTGAACTCGCCGCGGCTGAACTGGATTCGGCGCTCGACCGGCTGGATCCGGCCGACGGCACAGTCCTGCAACTGATCTGGCTCGATCCCGAGGATTCCGCGGCCCGCCGCAATGGCCTGCTGCTCCTGGTGGCGCACCACCTCGTGATCGACGGCGTCTCCTGGCGCATCCTGATCCCGGACCTGATCTCGGCCTGGGCGCAGCTCGCCGAGGGCGCGACCCCGATGCTGCCCGAGACCGGAACATCCATGCGCCGCTGGGCACATGCCCTGCGCGAGGAAGCACACCGCGCGACCCGGGTGGCCGAACTCGACTACTGGCGTGGCATCGCCGACGTTCCGGACCCGCTCATCGGCCCCCGCGAACTCGACCCCGTCGTCGACAGCACGGCCACCGCGCGCGCCATCGATGTCGCCGCTTCGCCCGAGGTCACCACAGCACTGCTCACCACACTGCCCGCGCTGTTCGACGGGTCGGTGGAAGACGCCCTGCTGGCCGGACTCGCACTGGCCGTATTGCGCTGGCGGGCAAAGCATTCAGCTGAGAACTCGTCGGTCCTGATCCGCATGGAAGGCCACGGGCGCCAGCAGGAGATCATCCCCGGCGCGGACCTGTCCCGCACCATCGGCTGGTTCACCAGCATGTACCCGATGCGAATGGACCTCTCCGGCATCGACGTCGACGACGCCCTCGCGGGCGGACCCGCCATGGGCGCGGCCATCCGCGCCGCCAAACAGCAGCGACTCGCGCTGCCGGACAAGGGCATCGGATTCAGCCTGCTGCGCTACCTCAACGAGGACACCGCCCGGCAGCTCCCGGCCCGCGTGCCCGGCCGCATCGGGTTCAACTACCTGGGCCGCTACGCCGACGCCGACCTGCCCGCCGGGCTGGAGGGCCTGGGCTGGCTGCCGGCCGAGGACTTCGGCGAACTGCCCGCCCCCGAGAACCCGAACGTGCCGATCGCCGCGGAAATCGAGATCAACGCGGTGGTCGTCGGCGGACAGCTGCGCGCGAACATCAGCTACCCGAGCAGGCTGCTGATCCGCGACCACGTCGAGGGCCTGGCCCGGCTGTGGATCGAAGCCCTCACCGCGGCAGCCGATTTCGCCGAGACACCCGCCGCCCGCGCCGCGGCCGAGGAGGAATCGCGGCTGCGGGCGCAACAGGCGGAGGCCGCCGCCCTGGCGGCCGACCTCGCGGCCCGGCCCACCGGATTCGGCCTGGACGTCGTGTTCCCCATCCGCACCGAGGGCGACGGCCCGGCCCTGTTCTGCATCCACCCGGCCTCGGGCATCGCCTGGAGCTACCTGGGTTTGGGCGAAATGCTCGCACCCGGCAGGCCCATCTACGGCCTGCAGGCCCCCGACCTGTCCGGCGAATCGCAGGTGCGCAGCATCGACGACTTCGTCGAGCGGTATCTACGCGAAATCCGCCGCCTGCGACCGGAAGGCCCGTATCACCTGCTCGGCTGGTCGTTCGGCGGACTCATCGCCCACGCCATCGCGGCCAGACTCCAGGCGGAGGGCGAACAGATCGGAACCCTCGCCCTGCTGGATGCCGACAGCGGCGACACCGACGCCGACAGCCACGAACAGGTCACCGCCGTCTCCCTGGTCGAGGCCTTCGGCCCGATGCTCGGTATCTCCGACATCCCGCCCGAGGCCACCGCCGAGGACGTGGTCGACCTGGTCCGCACCCGCATGGGCGGCGTCTCCCTGATCGACGCCGCCACGCTGGAACGCATGGCCGCCTCCTACAACGCCTCCGGCCGCGCCCGCACCGGCTATCAGCGGCCGGTATTCCACGGCGACGCACTGTATTTCAGCGCCACCGTGGACAGCTCCGAGGTCTTCGGCCCGGAAGGCTGGCGGCCGTACATCACCGGCGACATCACCAATCACGACATCGAGGTCAACCACAACGAGATGACTTCGCCGCACGCACTCGCCATCGTCGCCCGCGTCCTGGATGAACGACTGGCAACTATCCCCGGCGAACACCCGCCGGCGCCCCGCTGAATCCGCGCGGCCCGATGCCCGGTGGCCACCCGCTCGACTGGGGAAGAATGGTCGCTGGAAACCCGGACGGCTACGGAAGGTTCGAGCAGGTGTCGGTTAACGGGCGGGTGTCGGTGGAGAAGAAGAAGCGGCTGCTGGGGGCGGCGGCCGTCGGGCTGGGTGCGCTCGGCGCGGGCGAATTGATCGCCGCTGCGCGGGGCGGATCCCTGCTCGACGGTATCGGGCGGCTGGCCGCCGACTACGCGCCCGTCCAGGTGGTCGAGACCATGGTGGCCCAGGCGGGGGAGCACGACAAGGAGATGACGCGCCTCGGTGTCGCGCTCTGGGGCGTCGCGGCGGCAGCCGGAATGGCCGCGCTGCCACGCCGATTGCGCACACCCGCCGCCGCGGCCTTCGGCGCCGGGACGGCGGCAGCGGCGCTCCGAAGTGCCAACCGGTCGGTCCCGGGAGCGCTGGGTGGTGTGGCCGCCGCGGCCGTCCTCCGCTCCGGCCTGAAACGCCAACCCGCCGACCTCGGCGGCGAATTCCTCTGGGCCACAGCCGGAATCGGCATGCTCGGCGCCGCCGAGACCCTGCTGCGCCGCGAGGATCAGCGCCACAGCGAGCGGGTCCGCCGCATCGGCCCGATGGGTTCGCACGCTCCGGTCCCCGAGGACGGCATCGGCACCGAGCCGGGCCTGTCACCGCTGATCACCCCGACCAGCAAATTCTATGTGGCGGACGTGAATTCGCGTCCGCCGCGCATCGACCCGGCCCAGTGGCGGCTGTCCATCGACGGCCTGGTCGCCCATCGCCTGCGCCTGTCGCTGGCCGATCTGGCCGAGCAGGCGGTCGAATTCGACGCCGTCATGGTGTGCGTGCACAACACCGTCGGCTCCGGCCGCTGCGGCAATGCCCGCTGGTTCGGTGTCCCGCTCACCGCGCTGCTCGAGCACGCCGTCCCCGAATCCGGGGCCACCCGCCTGGTCACCCGCGCCGTCGACGGCTACACCATCTCCCTGCCGCTGGAGCCCCTGCGCACCGGCGAATGGCCCGGCTACCTGGTCATCGGCATGAACGGCGCACCGCTGCCGCCCGAACACGGCTTCCCCGCACGGGTTTTCGTGCCCGGCATCTACGGCCAGTACTCCGGCGCGAAGTGGACCACGCAGCTCGAACTCGCCGACGACACCCACGTCGACTACTGGTGGAAGCGCGGCTGGCCCGCCGAGCCGCTGTGGGTGCGCCCCCAGGCCCGCATCGACGTGGCCAGCGGCGGCTCGTCCGGGTCCGGCAAGTTCACCGTCGCGGGCGTGGCCTGGGCGCCACCGCACGGCGTCGCGGGCGTGGAGATCCGCATCGACGAAACCGACTGGATCCCGGTCGAACTCGGCTCCGAACTGGCACCCGCCGCCTGGCGGCGCTGGCGCACCATCGTGGACCTCCCGCCCGGCACCCACACCATCCAGGCCCGCGTCACCAGCCGCTCCGGCACGGTCCAGGATCCCGACGACCGCCCACCGTTCCCGCTCGGCCCCGGCGGCCTGCACACGGTCACCGTGACGGCCTGAGTCGAATTCATGACCTGCGGGTCATGACATCCGTCATGCGGACGGCGCCGGACGGGCGGGTAGCGTCCGGTGCTGTGGACGAGGAGGACGAGGGCGTCAGGCGGCGGCGACGATTGGGGGCGCTGTTCTCGGCGGCGTGGTTGATCTATCTGATCGACCCGCTGCACAAGGCATGGACGCTGGAGAGTCCGGTGGCGCGGGCGTACACGATCGTCGTGATTCTGGCCTTCGGGGTGGTGTACGTCGCGTCGTACTGGATCCTGGTGGCGTGGGGTTCGGTGCGCCGACCCTGGCCGCCGAACCCGCACCTGTGGACGGTGCTGTTCCCCTTGGGACTCCAGGCCGCGCTGATGGCCGCGGCCACGGTGACCCTGCATACCGAGGTGCTGGGGATGGGGGTCTTCCTGGCCTCCTTCATCGGTTTCACCCTCCCGCCCCGCTGGGCGATCCCGCTGATCCTCGGACTGCTGCTCGCGACGACCGTGCTGCCGCAGGTCGCCACCGGGGAGCGGCCGAACTACTCGCTCATGCAGGCGATCGCGTTGGCGGGCTTCGCGGTCGGCGTCCTGCGGGTGATCCTCACCCGCAACCACCAGCTGTATCTGGCCCGCAAGCAGCTGGCCGACCTCGCGGTGGCGGAGGAGCGACTGCGGGTCGGGCGGGACGTGCACGACATTCTCGGGCACTCGCTCACCGTCATCACCGTGAAAACCGAGCTGGCGCAACGACTCATCGATCTGGATCCGGAGCGGGCCCGCACCGAGCTGGCCGATATCGAGAAGCTGGCGCGCGAGGCGCTGGCCGGGGTGCGCACGACAGTCGGTGGCCTGCGCGAGGTTTCGCTGGCGGGCGAGATCGCCAATGCCCGCACCGCGCTCAGCGCCGCCGAAATCGAGGCCGTGCTACCGGATTCCGATGAACTGCCGGTCCGCAACAGCGTCGTCTTCGGCTGGGTGCTGCGCGAGGCCGTCACCAATGTGGTCCGCCACAGCGGCGCGAAACACTGCTGGGTGCGGGTCACCCCCGCCAGCATCGAGGTGTCCGACGACGGTGTGGGACTGCGCGGGCGCGACACCGCGCGCCTCGGGTCGGGCCTGTCCGGTCTGCGGGAACGCATCGAGTCCACCGGCGGCACCCTGACCTTCACCACTCGCCCCGAAGGCGGATTCCGCGTGCTGGCAAGCTTTCCGGCGAGCAAGGAGCCGAAATGATCAAACTGTTGCTGGCCGACGACCAGGCCCTGGTCCGGGGTGCGCTCGCGGCGCTGTTGAGCCTGGAACCGGACCTGGACGTGGTCGCCGAGGTGGGCCGCGGTGACGAGGTGCTCGCCGCCGTCGAACGCACGTCTCCCGACGTGGCCCTGCTGGACGTGGAAATGCCCGGCCTGGACGGCATTTCGGCCGCCGCCCAGCTGCATGCCGCGCATCCGGAAGTCCGCATCCTGATGGTCACCACCTTCGGCCGCCCCGGCTACCTGCGCCGCGCCATCGACGCCGGGGCCAGCGGTTTCGTCGTCAAGGACACCCCGGCACGGGAGCTGGCGGACGCGGTCCGCCGCGTCCACATGGGCCTGCGAGTGGTCGATCCGGCCCTCGCCACCGAAACCCTCACCGCGGGCACCTCGCCCCTGACCGCCCGCGAACGCGAGGTGCTGGCCGCCGCGGCCGACGGCGCGACCGCGGGCGCCATCGCCAAGCAACTCCACCTCTCCGAGGGCACCGTCCGCAATCACCTCTCCTCGGCCATCGGCAAGACCGCCACCCGCACCCGTGCCGAGGCCGTCCGCGCCGCCGAACGCCTGGGCTGGCTGTAGCGAAGATCGTTGAACCTGGTCGAACCGCGCCCCGTATCGCCGTATCGCAATACAATTCGAATACTTCTCATTTCGTTCGAACGCGGGGATTCGACACTCTCCACAGAGGTGATATCCGAAATGATCATTGCGAGAATCGCGGCCGTCCTGACCGCCGTGGTCGCGCTCACCGGGGCGCTGCTCACCGCCGGTTCGGGGACCGCCCAGGCCCTCGGCCCCTTCTGCGCGCCGGGCGATCCGAACCAGACCACCGCCGAACTGTTCGCCACCACCAACACCGCCACCATCACCGATCCCGCCGACCCGCGCCTGTCCGACCAGCTCCCGCTGTTCGACACCGAGGTGCGGCTCAACGCGCTCATGGAGCTGGGGACGGTGAACGGGTCCGAACCCGTCGACGGCGTCTTCTGGTCGGACCAGAACCAGCAGATCACCTACGAGACCTCCCGCCGCTTCGATCTGGCCTGCACCGGCAGCGAGAACCTCTGCTGGATCGCCGATGACCTGCGGCTGCGCCACAATCAGGAAGCCGTACTGGGTATCGCCTATCTGCCGCCCGACAACGAACGCTCCGACGGCTTCCTGGTCCGCGTCCCCGGCGTCGACGTCACCCGCCTGCATGACGCACTCCTCGCCGATCCCGTCGCGCGCGATCGGTTGGTAGGCGGCTCGGTCACCAAGGACGGCACCCTCATCCTCGTCGCCGACCGAGCCGACCTCGACGTGACCAAGACCTTCGTCGAAGGTCTCGGCGCGCAATGGGATCCGTCCGCCGTG
Organism: Nocardia sp. JMUB6875; assembly: GCF_041154655.1. NCBI lineage: Bacteria > Bacillati > Actinomycetota > Actinomycetes > Mycobacteriales > Nocardiaceae > Nocardia > Nocardia sp. JMUB6875. The sequence continues at coordinate 9,710 of NZ_BAAFGR010000035.1, read as the reverse complement.
CGCTACGGCGACCGGGAACTGGTCACCGACACCTGCATCCAGGGCGTGCTGTTCTGAACCCTCAGTGGCAGTGGGGTTCCGGGGACTCGTCGTACATATCGTGGTGAACGGCCTCGCCGACATGACCCTGACGCCCCAGCGGCGTCAGGTCCAGATAGTTGTGGGTATTGATCAGGATGTCGCCACCGCGTGAGTACGACGAGTACGTGTGGAACACGCGATTGTCGTCATCGCGCCAGAAGACGCTGGTGCCGGGCTGCTCGCCCTCGGTGAACCAGGGCTCGCCCTTGGCGATGAGCTCGGCCTTGGTGCGGTAGTTGTACTCGACCGGCGCGACCGATTCGTCCATGGTGACGTGGAAGTCGTAGTTGAAGTCGCTGCCGTACGACGAGTACATCGGGAAGGTCCAGCCCATCCGGGCGCGGTACTTGGCGAGGTTGTCCCACGGGCCCCGGGACACCGCCACGAAGCTGGTGTCCTTGTGCCGCAAATGCTCGATGTGAGCGACATTGTCGAGCAGCAGGGCGCAGCTCGGGCAGCCCGCGTCCAGGTCCCAGCGCCACATCATGTGATACAGGATGAGCTGCCGGCGGCCGTCGAAAAGGTCTGCGAGCGTGGCCTTTCCGTGCTCGCCCTCGAACACGTACGCCTTGTCGACCGGCACCATCGGCAGTTCGCGCCGCTTGGCGGCCAATGCGTCGAGCCGGTGGGTGAGCTCCTTCTCCTCAGCCAGCAATGCCTTGCGGGCGGCCAGCCAGTCGCTCCGGGATGCCACGGTGGGACGGGTCATGATCTGCTCCTTGCTCGAAGGACGGATGTCTCCGAGTAGGTAGACCGGTCCGGGGCACGGAAATTGTCGGACGGCACCGGAATTGGCCCAAATTAGATGGTCGAGCCTCAGAACCGCCCGCCACGGCTGATCCGCCGGGAACCATCGGAACCACCGAACGAGCCGGGCCCGTACCCGCCGCCGCCACCGAAACCGCCCCCGCCGCCACGGTATCCACCACCCATCCCGCGCAACATCCCGTCGATCAGAATCCCGCCCAGAATCGCGCCCGACTGCGACCGCGAGCCGGAGGCCAGCCGCTGCTGCTGGGCCTGCCAATCGTTGACCGCCGCCTGCGCGGTGTGCAACGCACGCGAGCCGAGTTCGGCCGCGCGCTGGGCGGATTGCAGGGCCCGGCCGGGATCGGAGCCCGAAAGCTGTTCGGCCTCCTGCAGACTGCGCTGCGCCTCGGCCAGCCGGGTGCGCGGCTCGGCATCCACGCCACCGCGCCGGGTGCTGATGAAATCGGCGGCCGCGTTGATCTGACTGCGGGCCGCGGTCAGCGTCTGATCGAGGCGGCGTCGAAGCTCCTCGGCGGCCCGCTTGCGATCGGTGGCGGCGGCAATGGCCTGATCGAGCGCGGTGTCCGCGGCCACGGCCTGCCGGAAGACCCCCAGCGGATTGGTGGTCGCGCCGGCGGTCGCCTGATCCAGCGCCGTGCGCGCGGCCGCTGCGGCACTGGGCAATTCGGTACCGCCATGTTCGGACAGCTCCCCGGCCGCAGCCAGGTCACGGCGCAATTCCTCGATGATGCCCGGCAACCCGGCGCGCGCCTGATCGATATCGACGGCCGCGCTGTCCACGGCATCGAGCAAGGTCCGCGCCGCATCCACCGCCGATTCCGCGGCCCGGATATCGGCCACCGCCGCGCCCTGCTGGCCGACGGGCTTGGCCACCGCGTCCCGCCCCTCCTCGATGGCCTTCTCCGCGAATCCGATTCGCTCCTTGGCCATGCTCACGTTGTCGCGGATCGGCGCCAGCACCGAGGCCGGATGCGCGGCCACCAGCCGGGTCAGCGTCGCCTCCGAACCCGGCATGCGGGCGGTCAGCGCCACCAGATCCCGGGTCAGCGCGTCGAGCCGGTCCCCGGCATTGATGAGCAGGTTCCGCATGGCGTCGAATTCGCTGACCTTGGCATCCAGATCCCGGTCCGCGCTGCCGCAGCTGCTGATCAGATCGATCAGCATGCGCTGCTGCTGATCCGGCGTCTCGGGAATGTCGTCGTCGAGCTGCTGCCGGATCGAGAACGCCTTGGCCAGCGCCTTTTTCGCGGCCTCCAGCGCGGCGGTGAACGGCGCGGTGGCCGTCGCCCCGAATTCGTCGGTGGCCAGCCGCAATTCCTCGGTGCTGGTGCGAATCGCGTTGTCGGTGTCGACCAGGGTCTCCTTGGACAGGACGTCGAGGACCACCAGCGGCAGCGCCTCCAGCGCGGCGGTATCGGTCGGGTCGGTCTTGCGCGCCGATTCCAGCACCGCCCGCTCGCGCCGCGCCTTGCGCCGCCGCGACCACAGCCAGACCGCGAGCACCGCCAGCACCACGACCAGCGCGATCAGCAGCAGTTTCCCCAGGCCGATCCCGCCCGAATCACTCATGGCCTGCGATAACCCGTTCGCCGCGGCCAATCCGGCCCCGGCCCAGTCCCCGGCCCGCAGCTTCGGCTCGACCTGGTCGACCAGCATCCGGTCGAGATCCTTGTCGCTGACCGATTTCGGCACGGTCCCGGTGAAGGCGTAAGCGCGGTCGTCGACCGCGACCGACAGCAGCACGTCCCGATCCCCGAATCCGGACAATCGGGCGGTCTGCTCGCCCCACGAATTCGAGTCCATCCCATTGAAGTTCCGCACGTATACGACCCACAGCCGCTCGTGGTCGCGCGAATACAGCGAGTCGACGGCCTGCTGCAGCTGGGCGGTCTGCCCGCGATCGAGGGCGCCCGCGTTGTCGGTGACATAGCTCGGCAGCCGCAGCGGCTCGTCGGCGTGCGCCGGTGCGGCGCGCCCGCCGACCAGGGCCAGGGCCAGGAGCATTCCGGTCACGACGAGGCACAGCTGCTTCGGTAGCCGCATCCTCTGAATCTAGCCGCGGAACGGGGAGGGTCGGTTTCTTCCGCACATTGTGTCGGCGTCGATGACTACCATCGGGGACGTGATCACGATCGATTCTCCCTACACGGGACACGTCAGCCCCGGCTCCAACCCGCAGCAGCGCGAGGTCCCGGGCGCGCGCATCGTGAAGATGTCCGTCGGCGGCATGGACAACAACACCTATCTGGTGCAGTGCACGGCCACGGGCGCGGCGCTGTTCATCGACGCCGCCAACGAGGCGGACCGGATTCTCGAGCTCCTCGGCCAGGAGGCCCCCGGCCGGGTCGAGCTCATCGTCACCACCCACCAGCATCGCGATCACTGGATGGCGCTGCGGGATGTGGTGTCGGCGACCGAGATTCCCACCGCCGCCCACCTCCTCGACGCCGAGCCACTACCCGTGAAGCCGGACCGCCTACTCGCGGACGGCGAGAAGATCCGGGTCGGCGAGCTCGAGTTCGAGGCCATCCACCTGGCCGGGCACACCCCGGGCTCGGTCGCGCTCGCGTTCACCGACGGCGCGGGCCGCACCCATCTGTTCACCGGCGACTCGCTGTTCCCGGGCGGCGTCGGCCGGACAATGAATCCGGAGCAGTTCACCTCGCTGCTCGGCGATGTGGAGACCAAGCTGTTCGACCGCTACCCGGACGACACCGCGGTGTACCCGGGCCACGGCGACGACACCACCCTCGGTGCCGAGCGTCCGCAGTTGCCCGAGTGGCGGCGACGCGGTTGGTAAAACTCCGGAACCGTCCCGTCGAGCCGGATTGGCTGGTTCGAGACATGACCGACCCCACATCCGAGCAGGGCGGGTGCGTCAGTGGCGTCTGGCGCTGGACCAAGCGCCTGCTGGCCGGCGCGCTCGTCATGGGCGTGCTGGTGGTCGGCGGCACGGCCGTCCGGGTCTGGCAGGTGGCCCGCATCGACGACTACAGCACGGCCGACGCCATCGTCGTCCTCGGCGCGGCCCAGTACGACGGCACCCCGTCCTCGGTGTTCCAGGCGCGGCTGGATCAGGCGCACAAGCTGTACACCAAGCAGATCGCGCCGATGATCGTCACCGTCGGCGGCAAGCAGGTCGGCGACAATTACACCGAGGCGGCCTCGGGCAAGATCTACCTGGAAAACCGTGGCGTGCCGGGGGATCGGATCCTGGCCGTCGAAACCGGTTCCGACACGCTACAGAGCGTGGAGGCGGTGTCCAAGGCCCTGCTGGCGCGCGGCAAGACCTCGGTGGTGCTGGTCAGCGACCCCTGGCATTCGCTACGCACCCGGACCATGGCGCGCGATGCCGGGCTGAAGGCGTGGACCGCGCCGACCCGCACCGGGCCCGCGGTCTACACGCGGGAATCGCAGGCGCACGGCATTTTCCGGGAGACCTTCGCGCTGCTGTGGTATCAGCTGACCCACTTCTCGGCGGACTTCAAATACACGGCGGACCAGTGAGTTATGAACGCGCGCATCGACTATGACCGGGTGTACTCGGAGGCCGATCGGGAACGCATGGTGCCCGAGACCGATCGGACCGCGGGGCTGAGCTGGTCGCCGTGCCCGGCGCGGCGCAGCGAGTTCGCCCGGGATCGCGCGCGGGTCCTGCATTCGGCGGCCTTGCGGCGGTTGGCGGACAAGACGCAGGTCATGGGTCCGCGCGACGGTGACACCCCGCGCACCCGGCTGACGCATTCGCTCGAGGTCGCGCAGATCGGCCGCAGCATCGCCGACAGTCTGGGCTGCGATCCGGATCTGGTGGATCTGGCCGGGCTCGCGCACGATATCGGGCACCCGCCCTACGGCCACAATGGCGAGAAGGCCCTCGACCAATTCGCCGACAAGCACGGCGGTTTCGAGGGCAATGCGCAGAACCTGCGCATCCTCACCCGGCTGGAGCCGAAGGTGATCGACGAAAACGGCAACAGCTTCGGCCTCAACCCGACCCGGGCCGCGCTGGACGCCGTCATCAAATACCCCTGGGGCAGAACCGGTCCCGGCTCCAAGTTCGGCGCGTACGACGTGGACATGGATCGGCTGGACTGGGTCCGCAAGGGCGCGCCGGACCGCCGCCAATGCCTGGAATCGCAGATCATGGACTGGGCCGACGACGTCGCGTACTCGGTGCACGACGTCGAGGACGGCGTGATCGTCGGCCGCATCGATCTGCGGGCACTGGCCGATCCGGTCGAGCAGGCGGCCCTGGCCGAACTCGGTGCGCGCCAGCATCCCTCGCTGACCACCGACGAACTGGTGGCCGCCGCGCAACGGCTCTCGGAGATGCCGGTGGTGTCCGCGGCCGCCGAGTACGACGGCTCGCTGCGCGCCTCCGTGGCCTTGAAGAGCCTGACCAGCGATCTGGTGGGCCGCTTCGCCACCGCCGCCGTCGAGGCCACCCGCGCCGGCTGGGGCGGTCGCCAATTGTCGCGCTACGCCGCCGATCTGGAGGTGCCGCGGGTGGTGGCGGCCGAGGTCGCGGTGCTCAAGACCATGGCCTTGCGCTACGTGCTCTCCGATCCCATCCACCAGGTGCGCCAGGCCGGGCAGCGTGAACGCATCCTGCTGGTGGCGAATACGCTGCTCGCCGTCGCCCCGCGCGGGCTGGACCGGCTGCTGCTGCCCTGGTGGGAGACCGCCGAGGACGACACCGCCCGGGTCCGCGTGATCGTCGACCAGATCGCGTCCTACACCGAGAGCCGCCTGGAACGAGTCGCCGCCGCGATACCCTGAATCCGGCGAATTCAGCGGCAGGGGGCGCGATGACACGCGAGGTGGACGGCATTGTCGACCTGGACAGATATCCGCTGGACCGGCGGTCCGTCGCGCGCCTGCGCGAGGTGATCGAGCGGTCCCAGGCGGATTTTCTGGTCAGCGGTGTCACCGTGCTGCCCGAATTCCTGCGGCCCGCAATGGTGACCGAGATGGCCGCGGACGTATTGTCGGACGGTCTGGGCGACGCCATGCGGTTCGAATACACCGTGGCCTACGACCGGATCCCGGATTCCTCGCCGTTGAAGGCGCTGTACAACTGGGAACCGTTGCGGGAGTTCGTATCCCAGCTGGTGGGGGAGCAGGCGCATCGGTCCGCCGACGAGCTGGGCGCGATGACGGTGCAGATCCACGAGAACGGGGACGTGCAGGACTGGCATTACGACATGTCGGATTACACGGTGATGCTGCACATCGTCGCGCCCGAGCGGGGCGGCGGGCTCGAATACATTCCGCTGCCCGGGGCTTTCATCGAACGCGGGGGCGGGCTGCCGATGCGGCACCGGCACATGGTGAAGATGCTGCCGACCGTGCCGGGCACGCTGGTGCTGCATGCCGGGCGGCGGTCACGGCATCGGGTGACGCCGGTGCAGGGGGAGATTCCGCGGGTGAGCGTGCATATGGCATTCAACGCGCGGCCGGGGCAGAAGCTGAACGCGCATGTGCGGCGGCATTTGTTCGGGCGAGTGGAGTGACGTCAGCCGGCGTGCATGGCCAGGTAGGCGGCGATGCTGTCGGCCGGTGAGCCGTCGGCGACCAGTCGTCCCTCGTCGAACACCAGCACCCGATCGAAATCCGCCAGCAGCTCCAGATCGTGCGACACCACGATCAACTGCTGCGGAAGTTCGTGCAGCAGACGGGAAATGCGGCGCTTGTTGCGCAGGTCCAGCAGCGTGGTCGGCTCGTCGAAGACCACGTACTTCGGCCGCACCGACAGCACCGCGGCGATCGCCAGCAGCTGCTTCTGCCCGCCGCTGAGCAAATGCGCCGGGTGGTCGTGGAATTCGGCCAGGCCGTACTCGGCGAGGGTTTCCCGCACCCGCTCCGGGATCTCCGATTTCGCGACACCGTGATGCTTGAGCCCAAAGGCGAGATCCTCGGCGACCGTCGGCATGACGATCTGCACATCCGGATCCTGGAAGACGAAGCCGACCAGCTTGCGAACGGCCTTGCCCTGCTTGCGGGTATCGAGGCCGTCGACCCGGACCTGGCCGTCACTGGGCACCTGTAAGCCGTTGAGCAGCCGCGCGAAGGTCGATTTCCCCGAGCCGTTGGAGCCGATGACGGCGATCCGCTTCTCGCTCAGGTTCAGCGAGAGACCGCTCAGCACCTCGCGCTCCCCGAACCGATGCGAGACGCCCTCGAGCTCGATCATGCCCGCGCCGGAATCATCGGATACGCCTTGCGGACCGCCACCGCGGCGAGCGAGCCGATCACGGTCTTCACGATATCGCCCGGGATGAACGCCACCGACGTGGTGAACGCCTTCACCAGCGAAATGTGCGCCGCCGCGGCCATCCACGGAATCCCGATGGCGTACAGCACGATCGCGCCGCCCAGGAAGTTGATCAGCAGCGCGATCGGCAGGTTGTAATGCCGCCACACCCGCTCGGTGAGCAAGCCGATCACCAATGCTCCGATCGGATAGGCGATCACGAACCCGCCCGTCGGCCCCATGATCACCGACAGCCCGCCGCGCCCGCCCGGCAGCACCGGCAGGCCGACGAACACCATCGCGTCGAACAGCAGGATCGCCAGCGCACCGCGCTTCGCGCCCAGAATCGACCCGGCCAGGATGACGCCCAGGGTTTGCGAGGTGAACGGCGCGAACGCACCCGGCAACTGGATCAGCGGGAAGAAGCCCAGAACCACCATGATTGCCGCGAACAGCGCGATCTGCGCCAAATCCCTACTACGCACCGAGGCATCCTAAATGGCCGCGCTCCGGCCCCTTCAGTCCAGGCCGCGGGCGTCCAGCGCCTCGCCGACACCGTCGGCCATGCGCAGTGTGCGGATCAGTAGCGGGACCAGGAAGACGGTGGATCGCTCGATGCCGCGGGCGCGCTGGGCGGAGCGGACCAGTTCGGCCTGCTCACGGATGACCGGGATGAATCGGATGGTCATGGCGATCAGCAGTCCGACGCGATCGGGGCGGACACCCAGCGGCTTCAGAGGCTGAAGTATCCGCTCGATGGTCTCGACCATGGCCGAGGTGCGTGTGGTCAGCGTCACCAGATTGGCCAGCAGGACCAGGGTGAGCAGGCGTTCGCCGACCAGGATCGCGCTCTGCCGGCCGGTGAAGATCAACTGCGCGACCATGATCAACGCGAGGAACGGCGCGAGCCCGAGCACCTGCCGCCCGGTGGTCCGCCACGGAATGCGAGCCACCCCATACAAACCCAGCACCACCGCGAGAGCGACCGCCAGCCACAAGATCGACGGCACGAAGAACAACGCCGTCCCCGTCGCCGCCAGTACCAGCAGCTTCGCCCCGGCGGGCACGGTATGCACCGGCGTCCGGGCGTCGTGGTACAGGCTGAGCACCGATAGATCCTGGCATGCGCCGGAAAGGGCATTCGGTCCGGCGTCCAGCCGTGCGTCCCGGTCGAGTGTGTCGGTGGGGCGCGGCTAGACTCGCTGCCGTGGCAGGCCGTATTCCGGACCGCGATATCGCGGCGATTCGTGAACGTGTTCGGATCGAGGATGTCGTGGGGGAGTACGTCGCTCTCAAACGTGCCGGTGCCGACTCGATGAAGGGCCTGTGCCCCTTCCACGACGAGAGGTCCCCGTCCTTCCACGTCCGCCCGAATCACGGCGTGTACCACTGCTTCGGCTGCGGTGAGGGCGGCGACGCCTTCGCGTTCCTGCAGAAGATCGAGCACGTCGGCTTCGTCGAGGCCGTCGAGCAGCTGGCCGACAAGATCGGCTACAAGATCACTTACGAGGGTGGCGGCACCTCCGTCCAGCGCGACCGCGGCACCCGTGCCCGCCTGGTCGCCGCCAATGCCGCCGCGCACGAGTTCTACATGGCGCAGCTCGGCGAGCATCAGGCCGAGGCGGCCCGCAAGTACCTCACCGACCGCAACTTCGACCACAACGCCGCCCGCCAATTCGGCTGCGGCTACGCCCCCAGCGGTTGGGACACCCTCACAAAACACCTGCTGCGCAAGGGTTTCGACTTCAAGGAGCTGGAGGCCGCGGGCCTGTCCAAGCAGGGCCAGCGCGGCCCCATGGACCGCTTCCACCGCCGCCTGCTGTGGCCCATCCGCAATCTCGGCGGCGAGGTCATCGGCTTCGGCGCCCGCCGGCTGTACGACGACGACACCATGACCGCCAAGTACATCAACACCTCGGAAACGTTGCTGTACAAGAAGTCTCAGGTGCTCTTCGGCCTCGACCTGGCCAAGCGCGAGATCGCCAAGGGTCATCAGGCGGTGGTCGTCGAGGGCTACACCGACGTCATGGCCATGCACCTGGCCGGCGTCAAGACCGCCGTCGCCTCCTGCGGCACCGCCTTCGGCGACGAGCACCTCGCGATCCTGCGCCGCCTGCTGATGGACGACAACTTCTGGCGCGGCGAGATCATCTACACCTTCGACGGCGACGCCGCCGGCCAGGCCGCCGCCCTCAAGGCCTTCTCCGGTGATCAGAAACTGGCGGGCCAGACCTACATCGCCGTGGCCCCCGACGGCCTCGACCCGTGCGAGCTCCGCCAGCGCAACGGCGACGGCGCGGTCCGCGACCTGGTCGCCCGTCGAGTCCCGTTGTACGAGTTCGTCATCCGCGGCCTGCTCGCCGAACACAACCTGGATTCCCCCGAGGGCCAGGTCGAGGCGCTGCGCCGCGCGGTCCCCGTCGTCGCCCAGATCAAGGACTTCGCCCTCCGCAAGGCCTACGCCACCAAGCTCGCCGGCTGGGTCGGCTGGGACGACATCCAGCAGGTCGTCCGCCGCGTCGGCGACGAGGCCCGCAAGGGCGCCCGCGGCGGCAACGCCAAACCCGGCATCCCCGAACGCCAGGCGCGCTCGGAAGTCGCCGAG
>NZ_BAAFGR010000034.1:0-55213 GCF_041154655.1 Nocardia sp. JMUB6875 | reverse complement strand
CCGCCGACCCTGCCCAGCCCGGCGGTGCCGCCCAGCCATTCCGGGCCACAGTATCTGGATCATCCGTCCGGTCCCGCGCAGCCGTACGGGGGCACGCCGCCCAGGAGCGCTGATCCTTCGGGGCCGCAGCAGGTTTCGGGACCGCAGCGGCTTTCGGGGTCGCAACAGGTTCCGGGCCCCGTGGATCAGGGCAGCGGCGAGCGTGTCGTCGGACCGGCCGCCTTCGTCCGGTACGGCAACAACGATCCGACCGTGATGCGCCAGTATCCGGCCGGGCAACCCGGTTATCTTCCCGGCCGTAATCCGACCGCGCCGTACGAGAATCCGGCGGGCCCGCGCGAACATCCTTCCGCGCCACTGCCGTTGCCTCCCGAGCGACGCAGCAAACTGCCGCTGATGGTGGGCGCGCTCATCGGCGTGGTGCTGATCCTGGGCGGCGTGCTCGGCTGGGCGCTGCTGTCCAACAGCTCCGGCAGCAGCGGCAGCAAGAACAATTCCAGCAAGGACAACTCGCAGGGCGGCGCTAACGTCCCCGGCCCGACCACCACGACGGTCTACCGCACCACCGGCGCGACGGCCCCCACGACGACTCTCGTACCTCTGTCCGGCTCCGTATCCGGCACGGACACACAGGGTTTCACCTCGCAGAGCCCGCGCTGCAACGCGGACGACCCGGCCATGGCCATCGGCCGAACCGACAAGTCCCGCCTCGTCGTGTGCCGCACCGCCACCGGCCGCTTCTACTACAAGGGCATCCGCATCAGCGATAACGCGGGCATCCAGCTCGACGATCCGGTCCCGGACGGCACCGGCGGCTATACCGTCACCAATCCGACCGACGGCACCAAATACCGCATCACCGCCTACAGCCTGGTCATCACCAAAGGCGGCGAGACCCTCGCAAACGAATCCATGATCGAATACGCCCACCGCTGAGCTCGATCCCGCGAAAAACCTCGCGCCCGATGAATGATCATTGGCAGGGGCCCGGTGCATCCGCTACGTTCGGCTGTAATCGCAGGTGGATTGATCGGAGTTGATCGGGAAATGCGCGCAGCCGTCGTGAGCAAGCTAGAGGGCCCCGAATCCATCGAGGTGCTCGACGTTCCCGAGCCCGCCATCTATCCCGGCGGTGTCCTCATCGACGTACACGCCGCCGGGATCGCGTTCCCCGATGTGCTCATGACCCGCGGTCTCTACCAGATGAAGCCCCCGCTGCCCTATGTTGTCGGCTGCGAGGTCGCGGGCATCGTGCGCGAGGCGCCCGAGGACGCGCACGTGCGCCCCGGTGATCGCGTGGTCGCGCTGACCCTGCTCGGCAATGCCGCCGCGGAGGTGGCCGTGGCCCCGGTCGACATGGTGTTCAAGCTGCCCGACAACGTCTCGCTGGAATCCGGTGCGGGCGTGCTGTTCAACGATCTGACCGTGCACTTCTGCCTGCGCAACCGCGGCCGCCTGGCCGAGGGCGAGACCGTGCTCGTGCACGGCGCCGCGGGCGGCATCGGCACCTCCACGCTGCGCATGGCCCAGGCCCTGGGTGCGGGCCGGGTCATCGCGGTGGTCAGCACTGAGGAGAAGGCCGAGGTCGCGCGGGCCAATGGCGCCACCGATGTGGTGCTGACCGACGGCTGGCTGGCCGCGGTCAAGGAACTCACCGGCGGCCGCGGCGTCGACATCGTGCTCGATCCGGTCGGCGGCGACCGCTTCACCGACAGCATCCGCTCGCTCGCCTCCGCCGGACGCCTGCTGGTGGTCGGCTTCACCGCGGGCGACATCCCCACCGTCAAGGTGAACCGCCTGCTGCTCAAGAACGTCGAGGTGGTCGGCGCGGCCTGGGGCGAATGGGTCATGTCGCACCCGGGCTACCTGAAGGAACAGTGGGCCGAGGTGGAGCCGCTGCTCGCCAACGGTAAGATCGCACCGCCCGAGCCGGTCATCTACACCCTCGCGCACACCGCCGAGGCGGTCTCCGCCCTCGACAAGCGCACCGCCACCGGCAAAGTCGTCGTCACATTGCGCTGATTTCCGGCTACGGTGCTGAATCGTGAAGCTGTCCAACCGGATTCTCAACCGGACGCTGCTCGCGCGTCAGCACCTGCTGGAGCGTTCCACGCTCGGCGTGCACGACCTGTGCGACCACCTGATCGGCCTGCAGGCGCAGGACATGCTGCCGCCTTTCGTCGCATCCTGGAGTCGCATAGCCGATTTCGATCCGGCGACGGTGTCGAAGGCGCTCGACGACCGCTCCCTGGTGCGAATCACCTTGATGCGCGGCACCATTCACCTGGTCACCCCGCCGGACGCGCTGCGCATCGCCCCGCACATCCAGCCGGAACTGGAGAAGATCCCGTTCCGCAAGGGCTTCAACTACGGCGCGCTGGTCGGCCTGGATCCGGAAGCCGTTCGCGCACACGGTGAATCGGTGCTCGGCGACGAGCCGATGCCAGCCGCCAAGCTGCGCGAGCACGCCGCCGCTCGCTACCCCGACCGCGATCCGGGCGCGATCGTGCAGGCCTGGCTCTACCAGCTCCCCGTGCTGCAGACCCCGCCCCGCGGCCGCTGGGGCGACAGCAGCCGCCCGGTCTGGTCCCGCGTGCAACCGTGGCTCGGCGCACCCCTCGACCCGGCCTACCCGCTCGAGGAACTGCTGCTGCGCTACCTGCGCGCGTTCGGCCCCGCCAGCACCATGGACATGCAGACCTGGTCCAAACTCACCGGCATCAAGAAGGCCGTCGACAAGCTCGGCGACCGGGTCCGCACCTACACCGACGAGCGCGGCCGCACCCTCTACGACGCCGCCGACGCGACCCTCGCCGACCCGGACCTCCCCGCCCCCGTCCGCCTGCTCGGCTGGTACGACAACGCCATCCTCTCCCACCAGGACCGCACCCGCATCGTCCCCGACGGCAATGCCCCACCCCTGCGCGCCTTCGCCAACGCGGTCTCGCCGATCCTGGTGGACGGCTACCTCTCCGGCGTCTACAAGATCTTTCCCGAGGGCGACAAGGCGACCATGCGCGTCATCCCGCACAGCGGCTGGACCCCCGCCGAACAGGCCGCCATCGAGACCGAAGCCCATGCGCTGCTGGCCTTCCTGGAGCCGAATCGCACCCCCGTCATCGAAATCCTCACACCGGAAGCCGATCTGCGCCCCCGGAGGTAGGCTTCCCGGCACGGCGCTCATGGCTGCAACGGGCGTACGGGCACCGGCCCAACACCGGGCGGGCGAACCAGCCGCGTTTCCGAGAGGAATGCCGCATGGTGCGCAGCCAGTCCTGTTCCGTCGTCATCGGCGGGGTCACCGTCTACGCCGCCACGCCCGAGGGGCCGCGCTGGCTTCCCGGGCAGAACGTCGTCGTCACCGATGGCGTGATCACCGGTATCGGTTCCGAGGTCCGATCCGACCTGCCGTACACCGATGGTGCGGGCGGTCATCTGATTCCGGGGTTCGTCAACACCCACACCCACTTGCAACAGTCCGTCCTGCGAGGTGCGGGGGAGGGGTTGCCGCTGCTCGAATGGTTGCACTGCGTCGGCGAATTCACCGTCGCGGCCACCCCCGAACAGACCTATCTCGCCGCGCTGGCGGGCGGTCTGGAACTGCTGCGCAGCGGTGTCACCACTGTCGTCGAGCACATGTGGCCGAATCCCTCCGAGGCCGTGCACGACGCGGCGCTTCAGGCACTGGGGGAGCTGGGAATCCGGGTGGTGTTCGGGCGCGGCCTCGCCGACCGCTCCGATCCCACCCGCAAGTGGGGCATGGATCCCCGCCTGGTGCAACCGCTTCCGGAGGTCTTCGCGCATCTCGCGGACCTCGATGCGCGCCTGGCGGATTCCCGCATCACCACCGCGCTGGCCGTGCCGAATCCACGCTGCCTCACCCCGGACGGCATGGCGGCCGTCGCCGAATACGCGGCGCGGCACGGCAAGACCATCTCCATCCACCTGTTGGAGACCACCACCGACGAGGACATGTGCCGATTGCATGCAGCCCGCTCGGCCGTCGACTACCTGGACGACGGCGGACTCCTCGGCCCGCGGACCCTGGCCGTGCACTGCTGCAAACTCGACGCCCACGGCCGCGAAACCTTGGCCGCACGAGGGGTTTCCGTGTCCTACAACCCACTCAGCAATATGCGACTGGGCAGCGGCGTGGCCCCGATACCCGCCATGCTCGCCGCCGGGGTGCGGGTGGGTCTCGGCGTCGACGGCGCGGCCAGCAACGACACCCAGGACATGCTGCTGGCGCTGCGCATGGGCGCGTATCTGCAACGCGCGCACCATGAACGAGCCGACCTGCTGCCCTGCGACGAGATGCTCCACCTGGCCACCCGCGGCGCGGCCCCCGCCCTCGGCTTCCCGGACGGCCCCACCGGCCTGGCCGTCGGGGACCGCGCCGATCTCACCCTGCTCCGCTTCGACCGCGACTTCGCCTGCCTGCCCGTTCGCGATCCGGGCGCGACCCTGCTGACCACCGGCTCCCCGCGCGTGGTGGACACCGTTTGGGTCGACGGCGAGGCCGTGATCCGCGACGGCCACAGCACCCGGATCTCGGAGCAGGATCTGGTGAAGCGACTGAATGGCATGCGATGACTGTTAATCAACTCGAAACAGTGGCTTGATTGCATGTAATTCACCTCATCAATACTGAGTGCGTCAACAAGTTGCACGCAGTAGAGAAGGTTGGTGAGCATGGTGACCGTGACCTCGGACGTCATGAGACCGGAAATCATGACCGCGGAGATCTCCTTCACCGGAGCCGGAAAGCGCTACGGCGGCAACGGTTCCGGTGAGGTGGTCGCCCTCACCGGTATCGACCTCGAGGTCCGGCGCGGCGAATTCGTCGCGGTCGTGGGACCTTCCGGCTGCGGCAAGTCCACCCTGCTGCGCCTGGCCGCCGGACTGGAGTCCTGCACCTCGGGAAGTGTTGCGGTGCACACCGATTCGGTCGGGTTCATCTTCCAGGACGCCACCTTGCTGCCCTGGCGCAAGGTGCTGCGCAATGTGGAACTGTGTGCCGAGCTGCGCGGGATCGGCCGCGCCGAACGCCGGGCCCGCGCGACCCGCGCCCTGTCGGCGGTCGGCCTGGCCGATTTCGCGGGCAAGCTCCCCGGCCAGCTCTCCGGCGGCATGCGCATGCGGGTCTCCCTGGCCCGCGCGCTGGCATTGGAACCCGAACTCATGCTGCTGGACGAACCCTTCGGCGCACTCGACGAGATCACCCGGCTGGGCATGCAGGAGGAATTGCTCCGCCTGTACCGCGACAACGCCTTCACCGCCCTGTTCATCACCCACTCGGTCTCCGAGGCCGTCTTCCTCGCCTCCCGCGTGGTGGTCATGTCCGCCCGCCCCGGCCGCATTCACGAGGTCATCGACATCGACCTCCCGTACCCGCGCACCCGCGACCTGCGCTACGACCCGGCCTTCACTGCCCTGGCCGGGCGCGTCTCGCGAGCACTGAAAGAAGCCTCCTGATGGCCGTGTCAGCCCCCGCCCCAGCCGTTTTCACCACGCCGTCCGACAGTCCGGCCACGGCCGCCGACCCCGCCGTGCGGCGTTTGTTCGTACCCCGGCTGATGCGACGTCTCCTGGTCCCCGCGATATCGGCCGGGTTGGCCCTCGGCGCCTGGTATCTGGTGTCGCTGGTGCTGCTCTCGCCGGAATGCCGGTTCCTGCTGCCGCCGCCGCATCGGGTGTTCACCGAATCCCTTTCCGACCCGGCGAAATTGGAGACGATGCTGCGGGCGCTGGCCGTCACCGCGCGGATCGCCGTCACCGGGCTGGCGCTGGCCGCGGTGATCGGCGTCGCGGTCGGTGTGATCATGAGCCAGGCCAAGGTGGTCGAGCGGGTGGTCTACCCGTATGCCGTGGTGCTGCAGGCGATTCCGGTGCTGGCCGTGGTGCCGCTGATCGGACTGTGGTTCGGGTACGGATCCACCGCGCGGACCATCGTGTGCGTGCTCATCGCGGTGCACCCGATCATCGCCATGACGCTGTTCGGGATCCAGTCGGTGGACGCCAATCTGCGCGAACTGTTCGCACTGGGCCGCGCGAATCGCCTGCGCCGCTTGGTATCCCTGGAACTGCCCGCCGCCCTGCCGTCGATCATGGCCAGCCTGCGCACGGCCGCCGGGCTCGCGGTGACCGGCGCGGTCATCGGCGACATGTTCTTCGCCAAGGGCAAACCCGGCATCGGCACCCTGCTCGACACCTATCGCGCCCGCCTGCAGTCGGAGGATCTGCTCGCCGCGCTGGTGCTGGCCGCCCTCTTCGGCGTCACCGTCTTCGCCCTGTTCACCGCGGCACAGCGGCTCACCGTCGGCCGCTGGCACGCCTCCGGCCGCTGAAAACCACTCGCCTCTAGCACTATTCGTGGAGAAGTCATGCCCAAAACCATCCGGCGGCTCGGCGTCGCGGCCCTCGCCGCGCTGACCGTCACCGCGGCGGCCGCCTGTTCCGACGACCCCTCCGACACCCCGGCCGTGGCCCTGCCCGCCGCCCCGGCCGAACAACAGCTCGCCGGCGTCTGCCCCGCCACCGTCGCGGTACAGCTGCAATGGGAACCCGAGACCGATTCCGGCCCGATCTTCGGCCTGCTCGGCCCCGGCTATCGCGTCGACGCCGACAACAGCAAGGTCACCGGCCCGCTCGTGGTGGACGGTAAGGACACCGGCGTGAAGCTGGAGATCCGCGCGGGCGGCCCGGCCATCGGCTTCCAGACCGTGCCCTCGCAGATGTACGTCGATTCCTCGATCACGTTGGGTCTCACCCATTCCGAGCAGGCCCTCGCCGCCGCGGGCAAGCAGCGGGTGGTCGCGGTCACCACGCTGCTGCGCTACAGCCCGCAGATGCTCATGTGGGATCCCAAGACCCATCCGGAGTGGAATGGCATCGCCGACATCGGCAAAACCGGTGCGCCCGTGGTCGTCTCGAAGGGCCAGCTCTACCCCGACTGGCTGGTGGACCGGGGCCTGTTGAACGCCAAGCAGATCGACGCGTCCTACGACAATTCGCCGTCTCGCTTCGTCGCCGATCCCACCTTCGCGCAGCAGGGCTTCGCCAACTCCGAGCCCTACGTCTACGAGCACGAGGTGAAGGCCTGGAACAAGCCGGTCGCCTATCAGCTGCTGCGCGACGTCGGCTACGAGGGCTACGCCCGCACCGTCACCGTGCGCGCCGACAAACTGAACGAACTGCGGCCCTGCCTGCAACGGCTGGTGCCGATGATTCAAAGGGCCACCGCGCAATTCAAGGCCGACCCCAAGCATGTCAACGACGTGGTCGTGGACGTCGTCGCCAAGAGCCCAAAATTCGCGCCCTACAGCGCCGAACTGGCCGCCTTCGGCTCCCGCCTGCTCATCGACAACGGCCTCGTCGGACCGGAAAGCGACGGTGTCATCGGCAGTTTCGACACCGCGCGCGTGCAGCGCGTCATCGACGCCTTCACCCCGATCCTGCGGCGCGGCGGTGCGGACGTCCCGGCCGGGCTTACCGCCAACGACCTGGTCACCACCGAATTCATCGACAAGAAGGTAACCCCATGACCTACGACCTGTCCGAAGTCGCCCGCGAACAGCGCATGGGCGGAATCGGTTCCGAGACCGACACCCGCGAGATCCGCGTCATCGACCTCACCGATTTCGAGACCCGCCGCGCCGAGATCACCGACCAGCTCTGGACCGCCGCCACCGAGATCGGCTTCTTCCAGCTGTCCGGCCACGGCATCCCGCAGGCGCAGATCGACGACGTCTTCGCGCGCACCGCAGCGTTTTTCGCGCTCCCCGAACCGGTCAAGGCGCAATACCCGCTGGTCAAGGCGAACAACGCGGGTTGGGAGAGCCTGAGCCAGGTACGCCCGTCCATCGGCGTCCCGGATCAGAAGGAGTCGTACCAGATCACCCGCCCGCACATGGCCGAGCTGTGGCCCACCGACACCGAACTGCCCGGATTCGCCTCGGCCATCCTGGATTTCGAACACCGTTGCTGGACCGTCGCCATGCGTGTGCTGTCGTGTTTCGCCGACCGGCTCGGCTTCTCCCGCGACCACTTCACCGCCGCCCACGACCCGGCCTCGCCCGAGTATCAGAGCACCCTGCGGCTGCTGCACTACTTCGCCGTCCCCGAGGAACTGCGCGACGTCCCCGGCCGCTGGCGCGCCGGCGCGCACACCGACTTCGACTGCCTCACCCTGCTCTTCCAGCGCGACGGCCAAGGCGGACTGCAGGTCTGCCCCGGCAAGGAGATGGAAGACCAGCGGTGGACCTCCATCACCCCGTCCTCGGCCCTTATCACCTGCAATATCGGCGACATGCTCACCCGCTGGAGCGACGACCTGCTGCCCTCCAACTTCCACCGTGTCCGCAGTCCCGGACCCGAGGAGTACCAGGGCGACCGCTACAGCATCGCCTACTTCGCCCAGGCCGACCGCGACGCCGTCATCGCGGGCCCGCGCGGTGCCTATCCGCCGGTCACCGCCGCCGACTTCCTCACCCAGCGCGTCCAGGCCAACTACCGGCCGCAACGGTAAGTTCCTCTGCGACAGGAAAGGACCCCACATGACCGAACCGGACGAGCTGCTCGGCCCGAGCGTGCACCGGCAGCTGCGGCAACTCGTCCTGTCCGGCGAACTGGAACCCGGTGCGCCGCTGAGCGTCCTGGCCCTGTCCGCGCGACTGGGCGTGAGCCGCAGCCCCGTTCGCGAGGCCGTGCAACAGCTCATCTACGAGGGCCTGGCCGTCACCGTCGCGCACGCGGGCGCGCGGGTCGCCGTCGTCGACGACGACCGCATCCGCGAGGTGCTGGCCGTGCGCGCGGTGCTCGACGGCCTCGCCGCCGCCCAGGCCGCCACCCGCCTCACCGAATCCGACCTCGGCAAACTCACCGCACTGCTGGCCGTCCAGGAAGAGAACCTGCGCGACAACGCCGACCCGGCCCGCGACACCGAACTCGACCTCGAGTTCCACACCTTCATCCGCGACCGCGCCGGAAACGCCACCCTGGCAACCGAACTCGCCCGCCTCGAGGCCCAGGCCCACCTCTACCGGGGCGACCTGTGGCGGCATCCCCGCAACCGCAGCACCGCGCTGCGCGAACACCGCCGCATCCTCGAGGCCCTGGAATCCGGGCATCCCGGCGACGCCCGCGCCGCCGCCGAAGCCCACGTCTGCGGGCTCATCACCCGCCTGGACCGCCGCTGATCAGGGATGCGCGGTCCGGTACGCCGGGGCCTTGCTGGATCCGGCGGGGGTGAGGGTGCGCAACAGCGGCAGGGTGCGATGCGCGATGACCGTGGACAGCACCACCACGCTGTGCGAGCGCACCACCGAATTGGTGCGATCGATGCTCAGCAGGACGGCCTGCAACCCGGCGTGCGAATCCGCGCCGATCCGGCACAGCACGTCACCGGAACCGGTGGTGGCGTACGCCTCCAGCACGCCGGGAATCGCCTCCAGGTCCGCGCTCACCGCCTCCAGCGCACCCTGGGCGATCTCCAGCGTCACGAACGCCTGAACGTCGAAACCGGCCGCGGTGACATCGATCTGGGGATCGTAGGAGGAGATCACCCCCGCCTCCTCCATGCGCGCGATGCGCGACTGCACCGTCGCCCGGGCGACGCGGGTGCGGCGGGAGAGTTCGAGGATGCCCGCCTTCTGGTACTCGTGCATGGCGGTGAGAATGGCCAGATCCAGCTCGTCGAGCCGGGCGGGCGTGCGGGACATCGCGGAGCCTCCGCTCAGGATTCGAGCGGTAGCTCCGCTCGTGCGTGCGCTGCTATTCAAATTGTCCAGCACCGGCGGGCAGATGGTGGTGCAATTCACCAGAGTGTCCAGTGGAATTCGGCGATATTGCCTAGTCGCCACCCCCGGGTTTTCCTGGGCACATGAGCATCGACGCAGGAAAACCAGGCCTCGACGGTTACCTCCCCGCCAGATCCGGCGACCTGCCCGGCGACGACGAATTACGCCGCCTGGTCGGCCTGGTGGACCACGATGCCGCCGCCGACCCGTTCCCCGTGCTGGGCTGGGACGCGGTGGTGTGGGTGGTCGGCAACGCCACCCAGACCGCCCACTATCTGCAGTCCGCCTTCGGCATGCGGTTGGAGGCCTACGCGGGTCCCGAGACCGGCAATCGTGACCACAAGGCGTTCGTGCTGCGCAGCGGGGCCGCGCGATTCGTCGTCAAGGGTGCGGTGGATCCGGCCAGTCCCCTTGTCGCACACCACGATCGGCACGGGGACGGGGTGGTGGACATCGCGCTCGAGGTCCCCGACGTGGACCGCTGCATCGACCGCGCCCGCGCGCAGGGCGCGACCGTGCTGGACGAACCCCACGACGAGACAGACGAATACGGCACCGTCCGCACCGCCGCCATCGCCACCTACGGCGAGACCCGCCACACCCTCGTCGACCGCTCCCGCTACTACGGCCCCTATCTCCCCGGCTACATGCCGCGCACCTCCGCCTACGCCCCGCGCCCCGGGCAGCCCAAGCGCATCTTCCAGGCCATCGACCACGTGGTCGGCAATGTGGAACTCGGGCGGATGGACGAATGGGTCGAGTTCTACCGGCGCGTCATGGGATTCGAGAACATGGCCGAATTCGTCGGCGACGATATCGCCACCGAGTACTCCGCCCTGATGAGCAAGGTGGTGGCCAACGGCAATCACCGCGTCAAGTTCCCGCTCAACGAACCCGCGCCCAGCCGCAAGCGCTCCCAGATCGACGAATACCTCGAGTTCTATCAGGGCCCCGGCGTCCAGCACATCGCCTTGGCCACCAACGACATCCTCACCGCCGTCGACGTGCTGCGCCGCGAGGGCATCGAATTCCTCGACACCCCCGACAGTTACTACGAGGACCCGGAACTGCGCGCCCGCATCGGCCACGTCCGCGTGCCGGTGAACGAACTCCAGCGCCGCGGCATCCTGGTCGACCGCGACGAGGACGGCTATCTGCTGCAGATCTTCTGCAAGCCCATCACCGACCGCCCCACCGTCTTCTTCGAACTCATCGAACGCCACGGCAGCCTCGGCTTCGGCAAAGGCAACTTCAAGGCCCTGTTCCAGGCGATAGAACGCGAGCAGGAGGCACGCGGAAACCTCTGAGACGAGCCGGATCCGGCGAAACCAGTAGAGTTCAGGCCATGCGAATGGCGTCGGCGATCGTCACGGGGTTGAGCCTCGCGCTGCTGCTGTCGGCCTGTGGGGGGAAAAAGGATTCGAGCGACGAGCCGGGGTTCAAACCACCGCAGAAGGTGGCGACCCTCGGCCCGTTCGTCGGCGAATGCGGCCACCTCACCGACGACGAGGTGCGCGATCTGGGTGGGCTCGGCACCCTCACCACCGTCTTCAAGAACTCCGTCGGCTGCAACTGGCAGGCCGGCGGCATCAGCTCCTCCAGCGTCACCTTCGCCTCCTACCGCGGCAGCCCGATCGACCGCGAGAAGGCGTGGGTCGCCAGCGTCGGCCGCACCCCCGACACCATCGAGGTCGGCGGCAAGAAGGGCTTCCAGGCCCTGGACCCGAGCAACGCCGTCTGCGACCTCGCGGTGCAACTCGACGACGACTTCTTCGAATGGTCCATCTCCTACGGCGTCTTCAGCAGCGGCAATCTGGGCAACCCGTGCGACCGCACCCGCAAGATGGCCGAACTGACCGTGCAGCGGCTCGGATGAGGGGCACTGTGATGGGATCCAGGACCGCGGCCCTCTCGCTCGCCGCGCTCGCCCTGACCGCCACCCTGGCCGGCTGCGGCAAGACAGTGCCGGGCACCGCGCTCCCGGCGGGCGGCACCACCGGCACCGGCGGCACCACCCGGATCAACACCAACTTCGACAAGCTGCTGCGCGAATGCCAGGTGGTCGCCGTCGACGACATCGCCAAGGCGGTCGGCGACAACATGTACGTCGACCCGTCCTTCAACGGCGCGGTCTGCATGTGGAATCTCACCGGCGGCACCGCGGGCAGCGGCATGGTCACCCTCAGCTGGTACGAGGAGGGCTCGCTCAACAATGAGAAGCAGAACAACGACCGCCTCAAATATGTGAGCAACGACATAACCGTGCAGGGTCGCCGTTCGGTGGAGACGCGTCGCCCGAATGATGGGGACTCGTGTGGAGTGAGCGCACCCGCGGCGGACACCGGAATCGTGGGCTGGTGGGTCAACTATCGCGCCGGAACCCAGCACGGGGACCCCTGCGATGCGGCGCGCAAGCTGGTCGAGTTGACGTTGAACCTGGCTCGATAAGCCCTCTACCAGCCCCGCTCGAGGGACCCCGTTTTTGCCCCGAATCGAGCCTGCGGGTATCGTGGACCGCTGTGCCCGGAGCATGCGGGCAAGTTGATGTGCAGTATGTAGGCCAGCGAGAGCGGCCGGACATTTCAGCATGCCTTGAAAAAGGCCTCTGAGCTGCGCACGACACGCCCGACCTCGTGGCGACGAAATGCCACGGGATCAGGGCGGAAAGCTCGAATGACAAAGACATGAAGTTCCAGACACCTGGTTACTAATAAGGAAAGCCGGTCTATGCCAACCATCAACCAGCTGGTCCGCAAGGGTCGCCGCGACAAGGTCGCCAAGACCAAGACTGCGGCCCTCAAGGGGAGCCCGCAGCGTCGTGGCGTGTGCACCCGCGTGTACACCACGACCCCGAAGAAGCCGAACTCCGCGCTGCGTAAGGTCGCGCGTGTTCGCCTGACCAGCGCGGTCGAGGTCACGGCTTACATCCCCGGTGAAGGCCACAACCTGCAGGAGCACTCGATGGTGCTCGTCCGCGGCGGTCGTGTGAAGGACCTCCCGGGTGTGCGCTACAAGATCATCCGCGGCTCGCTCGACACCCAGGGTGTCAAGAACCGCAAGCAGGCCCGCAGCCGCTACGGCGCCAAGAAGGAGAAGAGCTAATGCCGCGTAAGGGTCCCGCTCCCAAGCGTCCCCTGATCAACGACCCGGTCTACGGCTCCCCGCTGGTGACGCAGCTGGTCAACAAGATCCTGCTGGACGGCAAGAAGTCCACCGCCGAGCGCATCGTCTACGGTGCCCTCGAGCAGGCCCGCGAGAAGACCGGCACCGACCCGGTCGTCACCCTCAAGCGCGCGCTGGACAACGTCAAGCCCGCCCTCGAGGTCAAGCCCCGTCGTGTCGGTGGCGCAACCTACCAGGTGCCGGTCGAGGTCCGTCCGGGCCGCGCCAACACCCTCGCGCTGCGCTGGCTGGTCAACTACTCCCGCGCCCGTCGCGAGAAGACCATGGTCGAGCGTCTGGCCAACGAGCTGCTGGATGCCAGCAACGGTCTCGGTGCTTCGGTGAAGCGCCGTGAGGACACCCACAAGATGGCCGAGTCGAACCGGGCCTTCGCGCACTACCGCTGGTGACCTGTGGCCCGGCCCTCCGTTCGGAAGTGCCGGGAGACGAGTCACATGTCGGGCGCGACCGCCGAGCTGCTGCAAGCGAGGCACTTTCGCGTCGCGCCCGACGTTGACACCGAGGGCTTCGGAGAACTCGAGGCCTATCCCGTTAATCCCAACTAGCTACGAGCGGGGAAGATTTCCGTGGCACAGGAAGTGCTCACCGACCTGAACAAGGTCCGCAACATCGGCATCATGGCCCACATCGATGCGGGCAAGACGACCACCACCGAACGCATCCTGTTCTACACCGGTATCACGTACAAGATCGGTGAAGTTCACGATGGCGCCGCCACCATGGACTGGATGGCGCAGGAGCAGGAACGCGGCATCACCATCACGTCCGCCGCGACGACCTGTTACTGGAACGACAACCAGATCAACATCATCGACACCCCCGGCCACGTCGACTTCACCGTCGAGGTGGAGCGTTCGCTGCGCGTGCTCGATGGCGCCGTCGCGGTGTTCGACGGTAAGGAAGGCGTCGAGCCGCAGTCCGAGCAGGTGTGGCGTCAGGCCGACAAGTACGACGTGCCGCGTATCTGCTTCGTCAACAAGATGGACAAGCTGGGCGCTGACTTCTACTTCACCGTTCAGACCATCAAGGACCGTCTGGGCGCGAAGCCGCTGGTCATCCAGCTGCCGATCGGCGCCGAGGACACCTTCGAGGGCATCGTCGACCTGGTCGAGATGAACGCCAAGGTCTGGAAGGGCGAGACCAAGCTCGGCGAGCAGTACGAGGTCGTCGAGATCCCGGCCGACCTCAAGGAGCAGGCGGAGACCTACCGCCAGGAGCTGCTCGAGACCGTCGCCGAGTCCGATGAGGCGCTGCTGGAGAAGTTCTTCGGCGGCGAGGAGCTCTCGGTCGAGGAGATCAAGGGCGCCATCCGCAAGATGACCGTCAACTCCGAGCTCTACCCGGTGCTGTGCGGTTCGGCGTTCAAGAACAAGGGCGTGCAGCCCATGCTCGACGCCGTCGTGGACTACCTGCCGTCGCCGCTGAACGTCGAGTCCGTGCAGGGCCACGTGCCCGGCAAAGAAGACGAGGTGCTGACCCGCAAGCCGTCCGCCGAGGAGCCCTTCGCGGCCCTGGCGTTCAAGATCGCGACGCACCCGTTCTTCGGCAAGCTGACCTACGTCCGTGTGTACTCCGGCAAGGTCGACTCCGGCGCCCAGGTCATCAACGCGACCAAGGGCAAGAAGGAGCGTCTGGGCAAGCTGTTCCAGATGCACTCCAACAAGGAGAACCCGGTTCCCGAGGCCGTGGCCGGCCACATCTACGCGGTCATCGGTCTGAAGGACACCACCACGGGTGACACCCTGTGCGATCCGCAGAACCAGATCGTGCTGGAGTCCATGACCTTCCCGGATCCGGTCATCGAGGTGGCCATCGAGCCGAAGACCAAGGCCGACCAGGAGAAGCTGGGCACCGCCATCCAGAAGTTCGCGGAGGAGGACCCCACCTTCAACGTGAAGCTGGATCAGGAGACCGGCCAGACCGTCATCGGCGGTATGGGCGAGCTCCAGCTCGACATCTACGTCGACCGCATGAAGCGCGAGTTCAAGGTCGAGGCCAATATCGGTAAGCCGCAGGTGGCCTACCGTGAGACCATCACCAAGCCGGTCGACAAGTACGAGTACACCCACAAGAAGCAGACCGGTGGCTCGGGCCAGTTCGCCCGCGTGATCATCGCTCTGGCTCCGCTGGGTGAGACCGAGGACGGCGCGACCTACGAGTTCGAGAACAAGGTCACCGGTGGCCGCGTTCCGCGTGAGTACATCCCCTCGGTCGACGCGGGTATCCAGGACGCCATGCAGTACGGCGTGCTGGCCGGCTTCCCGCTGGTGAACGTGAAGGCTTCGCTGCTCGACGGCGCCTACCACGAGGTCGACTCCTCGGAAATGGCGTTCAAGATCGCCGGCGCGATGGCCCTCAAGGAAGCGGCTCGCAAGGCCGGTCCGGTGATCCTCGAGCCGCTGATGGCGGTCGAGGTCACCACGCCCGAGGACTACATGGGCGAAGTGATCGGCGACCTGAACTCCCGCCGTGGCCAGATCCAGGCCATGGAGGAACGCAGTGGTGCCCGTGTCGTCAAGGCGCTGGTTCCGCTCTCGGAGATGTTCGGCTACATCGGTGACCTGCGGTCGAAGACCCAGGGCCGGGCCAACTTCTCCATGGTGTTCAATTCGTACGCGGAGGTTCCGGCCAACGTGTCGAAGGAGATCATCGCCAAGGCGACCGGCGAGTAATTCGCTGTCGGGGCGGATTTGCGAGAATTCGCCCCGAGTGGTCGTCGATCGACCCCCAGTAATACAAACCGCACTGCTGCAAAAAGCACGCACTAACTAGTCCAGGAGGACAACAGTGGCGAAGGCGAAGTTCGAGCGGACGAAGCCCCACGTCAACATCGGCACCATTGGTCACGTCGACCACGGCAAGACCACGCTGACCGCGGCGATCACCAAGGTGCTGGCTGACAAGTACCCGGACCTGAACGCGGCCTTCGCGTTCGACCAGATCGACAAGGCGCCGGAGGAGAAGGCTCGTGGTATCACGATCAACATCTCCCACGTCGAGTACCAGACCGAGAAGCGCCACTACGCGCACGTCGACGCCCCCGGTCACGCGGACTACATCAAGAACATGATCACCGGTGCCGCCCAGATGGACGGCGCGATCCTGGTCGTGGCCGCCACCGACGGCCCGATGCCGCAGACCCGTGAGCACGTGCTGCTCGCCCGCCAGGTCGGCGTTCCCTACATCCTGGTCGCGCTGAACAAGTCCGACATGGTCGACGACGAGGAAATCCTCGAGCTCGTCGAGATGGAGGTCCGCGAACTGCTGGCTTCGCAGGAGTTCGACGAGGATGCCCCCGTCGTGCGCGTCTCCGGCCTGAAGGCCCTCGAGGGTGACGAGAAGTGGGCGCAGTCCGTTCTCGACCTGATGAACGCCGTCGACGAGTCGATCCCGGACCCGGTCCGTGAGACCGACAAGCCCTTCCTGATGCCGATCGAGGACGTCTTCACGATCACCGGTCGTGGCACCGTCGTCACCGGTCGTATCGAGCGCGGCATCATCAACGTGAACGAGGAAGTCGAGATCGTCGGCATCCGTGAGAAGGTCACCAAGACCACCATCACGGGCATCGAGATGTTCCGCAAGCTCCTCGACAACGGCCAGGCGGGCGACAACGTCGGTCTGCTGGTCCGTGGTATCAAGCGCGAAGATGTCGAGCGTGGCCAGGTCGTCGTGAAGCCGGGCACCACCACCCCGCACACCGAGTTCGAGGGCCAGGCGTACATCCTGTCGAAGGACGAGGGCGGCCGCCACACCCCGTTCTTCAACAACTACCGCCCGCAGTTCTACTTCCGTACCACCGACGTGACCGGCGTCGTGACCCTCCCCGAGGGCACCGAGATGGTCATGCCGGGCGACAACACCGAGATGAGCGTCAAGCTGATCCAGCCGGTCGCCATGGACGAGGGCCTGCGTTTCGCGATCCGTGAGGGTGGCCGCACCGTCGGTGCCGGTCGCGTCACCAAGATCATCAAGTGATTTCCTGAATCACCTGGTGATTCCTTGAATCGCTAGCAAGCGGCGTCGCTCCGAAAGGAGCGGCGCCGCTTGTGTTTTCGGGGCTATTTCGCGCTCTCGCCGTTCTCGTCGATCCAGTCGGTGACAGCGGTGCCCGAGACCATGCCGTCGCTGCCGGGCAGCACGCTCGGCTGCCGCTCGTCCTTGTAGCTCTCGGCCATGCGGCGGGCCTGGGCGCGATGCTCGTCGGTCACCTCGGGCTCGGGGGTGACAGAGGGTTCTTCTTTCGCGGTCATGTCGCAGACCTGCCCGGCACGGCCGGAATCAAACGTCGAGGCCTGCCGGGATCGCGCCCAGTATCCGGCCGGACTCGAAAGCGGCTGCGGCGGGCGGCAATTCGCCGGATCGGCCGCTCGCCATGACGCGGACGCCACCGCTGCCCGCGCTCGGGCGGCCCAGCGCGTCCAGGCGGCGCAGGGTCTGGCCCGCAACGGCTTCCGCGCTGTCGAAGACGCGGACACCGGCCGGCAGCGCGGCCAGGATGTCGTCGAGGACGAGCGGATAGTGGGTGCACCCCAGTACGATGCCCTCGGTATCGGCGGGGGTGCGCGCGGCCGCGTCGGCGATGGCCTCGGCGATGACCGGCAGATCCCCGCGGTCGATGGCATCGGCCAGACCATGGCACGCGACCCCGGTGATATCGGCGTCCCCGCCGAAGCGGGCGATCAGGTCGGCCTGGTAGGCGCTGGCGGTGGTGGCCGCCGTCGCCCAGACGGCGACCTTCCGGCAAGCGGCCGCCGCGGGTTTGATGGCTGGCACGGTGCCGATCACGGGCACACCGGGGCCGACCATGGCGCGGACGTGTTCGAGGGCGGTGACGCTGGCCGTATTGCACGGCAGCACAATGACTTCCGCGCCCTCGCGCAGGGCGAGGCGCGCGGTGTCCAGTACCCGGTCGATGACCCACTGCTCCGGTTTCGGCCCCCACGGCGCGCCGTCGGGATCATTGAGCAGCAGCAGGTCGAGATCGGGCCGCAGCTTCCGCAACCAGGCGGCCGTGGGCAGCAGCCCCAGTCCGGAGTCGATGAGCGCGACGATCACACCTAGCACGGTAATGAAGACCCCGGCGATATCGCGAACCGCGGGGTCGATACCGCTCAGCCGACGGCTGTGGGCTTCAGGTTCGCCGCGAGCTCGGCGCGGGCCTTCATGACCTTGCCGACCATGCTCGCGCCCACCACGGCGACCAGTTGCCCCGCGCGCAGGTAGTGGGCGAGGAACTTGCGCCCCTTGTCCTCCACCACGCGGATCTCGTCGGCCAGCGCCGGGATGCCGAGCACCTGAATCTTCATGTCGTACTGGTCGCTCCAGACGTACGGCACCTGGACGTCTGCGCTCGGCTCGGTGCCGAGCAGCGCGGCCGCCAGCGTCTGCGCCTGCTCACCCGCATTGGTCCAGTGCTCGACGCGCTTGGAGCGCCCGCTGACGTGCGGCCACGCGGCCACGTCGCCGACGGCCCAGACCCCGGGCACCGAGGTACGCCCGGTCTCGTCGGTCAGCACACCGCCGCCCTCGCCGGGTGCGGCGAGCGGAATGCCGGAGTCGGCCAGCCAGTCGGTGACCGGCACCGAGCCGATGCCGATCACCACCAGATCGGCGTCGAGGACGCGGCCATCGGACAGGCGCACGCCGCTGACCGAATCACCGTC
This sequence comes from Nocardia sp. JMUB6875, assembly GCF_041154655.1. Classification (NCBI taxonomy): domain Bacteria; kingdom Bacillati; phylum Actinomycetota; class Actinomycetes; order Mycobacteriales; family Nocardiaceae; genus Nocardia; species Nocardia sp. JMUB6875. The sequence continues at coordinate 36,567 of NZ_BAAFGR010000034.1, read as the reverse complement.
GGTAACAAGCGATTCCATGCCGACGCCGCAGCACACCTCGGTACCCTCCGACTCGTGCAATCGGGTCACCAGCGCGCCGATCTCCGGGCCGAGCGCGGCGTACAGGGGAGTGGGTTGCGGCTCGACGATGGTCACGTCCAGACCGCGCGCCCGGAAGCTCGCCGCGAGTTCGCAGCCGATGAACCCCGCGCCCACGATTACGGCCTTGCGTGCACCAGCGAGGTGTTCGCGCAGCCGGGCGGCGTCGTCGTGCGAGCGCAGCACGTGCACCCCGGAAACCTCGGGCAGTCCCGGGATGCGCCGCGGCCGCAAACCCGTGGCGATCACCAGCGCGTCGTAACCCAGCTCGGTGCCGTCGGAGAGCCGGACCCGTCGCGCGGTGGTGTCGACCCCGGTGGCGGAGACGCCCAGCCGTAGCCGAATCCGCTCCTCCGTGTAGAACTCCGCGGGCCGCAACGCGGTGTCGTCGGTCTCGCCGCGCACGTACTGCTTGGACAGCGGCGGGCGGTCGTAAGGCGCTCGGTTCTCATCGCCGAGCAGGGTGATCTCGCCCGGGCAACCCGCACGTCGCAGCTCTTCGGCGGTGCGGAGTCCCGCCAGCCCCGCACCAACTATTAGAACGTGTTCTACCGAGTCCGACATGCGGTAACCATATCGGTTCCCGCGCTCGCGCATCGATGTGTCGCGCGTCACACCCGAACTGCGGCCGAAGCGTATCCGAGCATTGATTGATCGGGCGGTCAATCAGGAATACAACGAAAGCAGAACATATTCCCTCGCCTTTCAAAGGAGGCATTCCATGTTCACCGTGAGTCGCGCCGAGCAGGCCGTAACCGTCGTGCTGGGCGCAGTCGCCGCGCTGTCCCCGATCTGGGTGGCGCACAGCAACCGCGCATTGTGGACCCTCGTGGTGCTCGGCGTGCTGATCGCACTCGCGGGCCTGTCTCAGCTCGCCGACCGGGCCAGCTCCTGGACCGGCCGCGCGCTCGGCGTGCTGGGTGTCCTGATGTTCATCTCCCCGTGGGTGATGAACTTCCACTCCTACAGCAACGCCTCCTGGGTTGCGTGGATCGTGGGTGCGTTGACGGTGGTGGTCGCGTTGGCCGAGATGCCCGAGGTTTCGGGTCGTTTCGGCGCCGCGGCGCACTGACCGATACCGGGCACGCCGGCCTCGGGACCCCTGTGACCGCGGGAGCGTCCCGAGGCCGGCGTATCCGCGCGTTATGCTTGTCGTCTACGTCCGCCCGACCGGTGGCGGAAGCCTCCGCTCGTGAGCGTGAGGAGGAAGTCGAGCAGTGCCCACATCACGGCGTCGTCGCAGCAAGAAGACCGACGGGGATGCTCGCCGGCTCATCCTCGATGCTGCCGAAAGGCTCTTCGCGGCAAACGGATTCGACGCGACCCCCACCGCATCCATCGCCGAGGCGGCCGGGGTGCCGAAGGGCCTGGTCTTCTATTACTTCCCCACCAAGGGCGCGATTCTCTCGGCCCTGATGGAGGAGCGGGTCCCGCCGCAGCCGCTCGATGACATCGAATCCGTGGTGGTCCCAGGCGATCCCGCCAAGAGCCTGGTCAATATGGATGCCGCGCTGAATCTGCGCGACAACCACTCCTCGGTGCTGCGGGTGATCATGTGGCGCGAGGCCGACACCCATCCGGATGTGCGGAAACAATTGCGCCGCATGCGTGATCAGCTGCTCGACGCGACCGCGTGGGTGCTGGCGGCGAGCACGCCCACCCCGGTGCAGCCCGGGACGCTGCGGGCCTGCGCGGCGGCGTGGGTGTCGGCCATGCTGGCCATCGCGAGCACCGATCGGCTGCACGCCCTGGACGGGGTGCCGCTGCCGACGGCCGACGAGATCATGAACGTGGCCCAGGTGGTCGCGGCGGGCATGACCCAGATGGGCTGAGCCCGGCGGCAATTCGTCGGCCGAAATGTTTGCTGGCGTGTCGCTATTTCTTCTTCACGAATCCCGAACGACACTCGTCATGGGTTAAGCATGTGATTTTCACTGCGAAGATCGTGGAGGAACCTGGTGAAGGCCAAATGGTTGCTGCGTGCGCTCGGAATCCCGGCGACGGGTCTGGCCCTGGCCGGTATGACGCCTGCGGCACAGGCGGATCCGGTTTATCCCGCGCCCGATCCCGATCCGTTCTACGCGCAACCGGCCGATCTCGCCGACCGCTCTCCCGGCGACGTACTCGCGGTGCGGCCCATGCCGCCGCTGCCGATCTTCCCGGACACCACGGTGACCCTGGTGAAGTTCCGGTCCACGAATTCGCAGGGCGGCCCGATCGCCGCGGTCACCACCGTGCTCACTCCGCGTGAGCATCAAAAGGACGGCCCGCTGCTGTCCTATCAGCACATCATCAACGGCCTCGGCGCCGAATGCGCGGTATCGCGGGTGCTGTACACCAGCGATCCGAATCTGTATGTGAAGGAGGCCGTCGCGCTGAACGGCGCGCTGCGGCGCGGCTGGTCGGTGGCGCTGCCGGATCACCTCGGTCCGAATTCCGCCTATGGCGCGGCCAAATTGGGCGGGCAGATCACCCTGGACGGCATTCGCGCGGCCCAGCGCCTGCCCGAACTGGGTTTGGGCAACAGCCCGGTCGCCATGGCCGGATACTCCGGCGGCGGCATGGCGACCGCCTGGGCGGCGGCGCTCGCACCCCGCTACGCGCCGGAGCTGAAGCTCGCGGGCGCGGCCGCCGGCGGGGTCCCGATGAACCTGGTGAAGATGGTGAACTCCCTGGGCCTGCAGCCGCATCCGGCGTTCGGGCTGGCCATGGCGGCGGCGATCGGCCTGGAGCGCGAGTATCCGGATCGGCTGCCGATCAGCACCCAGATGAATCCGGCGGGCCTGGCCGCCCGCAATGCCATGGCCAATGGCTGCACCAACGAGATCATGGCGATCGGCGCGGGCCACAGCGCCCGCGAATTCGCCGCCAGCACTTCGATGATCGACGATCCCACCGTGCTGGCGGTGCTGGAGGAGAACAGCCTGGAGCTCTACGACGGGGTGCCGAATATCCCGGTCTTCGAATGGCATTCGCCGAGTGATCCGCTGATTCCGGTGGACGCCATCGTGAATACCGACCGCCGCTATTGCGCGGCCGGGGTGCGACTGGACATGGATATGAATCCGTCGCCGGAGCATCTGTCCGCGGCGGTGCTGGGCCTGCCGGACGCCTTCGCCTGGGTCGACGCCCGCCTGCGCGGCGAACCCGCGCCGTCCAACTGCTGAGATCCGCGACCGCGTCAATGCCCCAATACCCTTGATCGTGTATCGCTTTCACGGTGTGCGCTGCCGTGCCAGGAATCGCGGCCCGACTCGCCTCCGATAGCGCGGCCCGGTAAGAATGGCGGCCATGGATGCCGATTTCACTGCCGGTCCGGGAGATTCGCGCCCCGCGCGCCAGCCGGGCTACCGCCTCACCCACCCGGACACCGCCTCGCCGGGCACCTCGCCGAACCCGGTGCTCACCGGCATCGATACCGGCAGCCACGGTGGCCTGGGCCGCAATGGCCAGGACGTGCAGTCGGTGCAGTGGTCCTCCGCGCCCGTAACCCTGCGCAGCGCACCGGAATCCGACGCGCTGCCGCGCCGGCTGGCCCCGGATCTGCCGCAGCGCACCGCGGATCCGGAGGCGGTGGCCGCGCGCCTGGCCGCCGATGAGCCGTTCGCGGCCCGCATCACGACCGATATCGACGCGTACGCCGCGCCCGCCACCAACGGGGAACCGTTCACGGCGCAGCCCGCCACCAACGGCTCGCCTTTCGCCACTCGCACCACCGCGCAGGAAGATATCTTCGGCGCGAGCCCGGTCATCGAGGAGCCCGTCGTCTCCCGCCGCTACGCCCCGGACCCCGAGCCGGTCCGGACCGAGCACCCCGTCCGGCTGGAGAGCATGGAGGCCGTGGCCGCTTCGCTGCGCGAGAGCGTCCAGGAGGTCCCGAGCGAGCCCGCTCCGGCCCCCGCGCCCAAGGCCCCGTCGCGCCGCCGCGCGGCCGCCGAGCCGGAACCGGTTGTGGCACAGCAGGAATCGACCCAGCGCGAGTCGAAGCCGGCCCCTCGCGAGTCGAAGTCCGCCGAGTTCCGCACCAGCGACGCCACCATCGAACTGCACCACATCATGCGATTGCTCACGGCCAGCCACGATCTCGACGAGGCCGCCAAGGCCGCCGAAAACGGCGAGATCACCGTCGCCGAATTGGCCCAGGCCGCCCGCCGCACTCGCGCGGCCGCCGTGGATATCGTCGCGGCTTGGTACGGCGGCTCGGACCACATGCGGAAATTCGGCGAAGTGCTGTTACAGGCCGCGGCTGAAACCGCTTGATACCGATCTAGGATTCGATCAGAAAGGACTCTCCGACCCACGAACGCGGGAGGCGCGATGAGCGGTACCGGCGTGACGGCGAAAGACCTGACGGCGGCCGCGGTGCAGGCGGAATTGGCGGGGCTCGCCGATCCGGCCGATGCCGTGCATCTGCAGCGGTTTTTCAAGACGGGGCCCGGGGAGTACGGGGAGGGTGATGTTTTTCTCGGCGTCCGGGTTCCGCAGACCCGGAAGGCCGTGAAACGTTTTGCGGGCATGCCGCTTTCGGAGATCGACAAGCTGCTGGATTCGCCGGTGCACGAACACCGGCTGGCCGGGCTGGTGATTCTGAATGGCGAGATGGCGAAGGCGTCTCGCAAACGCGGGGGCGACGAGGCGCGGCAGCGCGAAATCGTCGATCTGTATCTGGCCGCCGTGCGGCGCGGGCGGGTGAACAACTGGGATCTGGTCGATGGTTCGGCCGAGTTCATTCTCGGGCCGTGGTTCGCCGAGCGCCCCCGCGATCTGCTCTACGAATTCGCGGCGGCGGATTCACTGTGGGAACGGCGGGTGGCGCTGCTCACCACTTTCGCCTTCATCAAGCAGGGCGATACCGCGACCACACTCGATCTGTGTGAGCGACTCCTCTCCGATCGCCGGGATCTGATTCAGAAGGCGCTGGGCTGGATGCTGCGGGAGATCGGCAAACGGGTGGATGCCGCGATTCTCACCGGATTTCTGGACGCGCACGCGGCGGATATGGGCCGCACGGCATTGAGTTACGCGACCGAACATCTGACCCCTGAGCAGCGGATTCATTACCGCGCGCAGCGCTGAAATCGGCGCTGCCGGATTGCTGTGACATACCGCTCGGCCTTGTAGAACCGACTGTTCACCCTGTGTTCAGTTTACGTTAACCTAGCGCAATCATTCTGTTATCCGTCGGCGACGGCCGATACCAGCTCGAAACGAGCCGGTACCCCTCGCGCGGAGACCGCCACCCTTGGGCGAGAGCGCGATCGAACGGTGTTTGCTCGGAAATTCCCGAGTCCCGTTCGCCCACAATGCACATCAATCCATGCAGTGCGTCGGCGGATTCCCCCGGGATGCCGTCGTGGTCAGCGCTGCGCCGTGTCGCCATGCCTTTGAAAAAACTGATCTCCCAGCCCAAGGTCGCCGTCGCTCTCGCACTGGCCGCCACCGCCATGGTCGCCGCCTCCGGCACCGCCTCCGCCGACGTCATCAATGGCGTCCCGCCGGAGTTCCAGGCCACCGCCCAGCAGGTGCAGCAGCAGGCCGTCCAGATCAATGACGGGCTGCCCGCGCCGCAGCAGGACCAGATCCGCCAGTGGGTCGAGACCCTGCCCGCGCCGTTCAACCAGCTGCTGCCCCCGACCTTCGCCAACGACCTCGACGGCTGGATCAAGAACGCGCTGTACGTGATGAACCAGCACGGCATCCCGGGCAGCTACGACGGCATCTTCCGCAATATCCAGCGCGAGTCCGGCGGCAACCCGCAGGCCATCAACCTCTACGACTCGAATGCCGCCGCCGGCATTCCGTCCAAGGGCCTGCTCCAGGTGATCGACCCGACCTTCCAGGCGTACCACGTCGACGGCACCTCGTGGGATATCTACGATCCGGTCGCGAATATCGCCGCGGCCTGCAACTACGCGGCCCACCGCTACGGCTCGATCGACAACGTCTTCGGCGCCTACTGACCGAAAAGAATGCGCCCGCCGCGTGTCAACGCGGCGGGCGCACTTCGCTTTTCGAGTCAGAACTGGATCTTCAGGTGATCCGTGACCGGCCGCGCCTGGCAGCCCAGGATGTAGCCGTTCGCGATGTCCTCGGGATCGAGAATTTCCGCGTTCTCCATTTCGACCGCACCCTCGAGCACCGTGCACGCGCACGATCCGCATTCGCCCTCGAGGCAGGAATACGGCACGTCGATGCCCTTCGACAGCATGATGTCGACCAGCGTCTGACTGCGCGGCCACGTCAATTCGTGCGTCTCGCCGTCCAATTCGACTTCGACGCTGGCGGCGTCGGCGGCCTCTTCCGCGGTGATCTCGGTCGGCGCGACCTCGGCGAACGGGTCGCCGGACAGCGAGTTGAACACCTCGGCGTGCGTCCGGTTGCGCGGCATGCCGAGCTGGCCGAGCGCGTCGTGGACCCGGTCCATGAACGGCTTGGGCCCGCACATGAACGCCTCGTAGGAGGTGTAGGGCGCGACCAGGGTGGCCAGCGCATCGGCGGTGGGCAGCCCCTGCAGGTGCTCGAGCCAGTGGATGACGACCAGCCGCTGCGGGTGCTTGTCGGCGAGTTCGCGCAGTTCGCCCGCGAAGATGACGGACTCGTGGTCGCGGTTGGCGTATACCACGACGATGCGCCCGTTGCCGCGCGAGAGCGCCGACTTGAGGATGGACATCACCGGGGTGACGCCGCTGCCCGCCGCGAAGAGCAGCAGGTCCTCGTCGAGGTTCTTGGGCGTGAAGACGCCCGACGGCGGCAGCACCTCGAGGGTGTCGCCGGCTTTCACGTTGTCGCACACCCAGTTCGAGGCGTAGCCGTCGGCGGTGCGCTTGACGGTCACCTTCGGCTTGTCGTCGGTGTGGGGCGAGCTGGCCAGCGAGTAGCAGCGGGCGACGGACCCGGTGAGGTCGCTGGGGATGCGCAGCGTCAGGAACTGGCCGGGCGAGTAGGCGAAGCGCTCACGCAGGTCCTCGGGCACGTCGAATACCAGCGAGCAGGAGTCGGCCGTCTCGTTGATGACCGCGGAGACCCGCAGCACGGCCGATCGCGAGCTGTGCGGTACGTCGACGGTGGTCATAGTGTCCTCTCGAACCGAAACTAGAACGTGTTCTAGTTTCACTATACGGTGCTGTCGCGCTGCCGGACAAGCTGGGCCTCGAGGCCCGCGATCAGCACGTCCATCGAGAAGTCGTACGAGTATCTCCCGCGCAGATCGCCCAGGTGCTTGGTGGCGCGCTCCACTGCTTCCGGGAGTACCCGATCCACCAAGGCATTACGGTCGCGCGGGTTCACCTTCGACCGGCCGAACAGGTAGGTGTGGATGGTGGCGTAGGCGGAGAGCACATTGCGCTCGTCGAATCCGGCGTCGAAGAGGATTTCCATCACGGCGGCGATGAGATCGAGCTGTTTGCCCAGCATCTGCTCGATGAGAACATCGCCGAGACCGGGATGTTTGCGCAATTTCTCGTCGATCTGGTCGATCAGATCGCGCAACCGCATTTGCCACGTACCGAATTCGGGTGGGGGCTTGCGCACTCCGGTGAGCGCGGCGGTGGCGACCAGATCGAGTAGCTCGCGCTTGTCGGCGACGTAGTAATAGGGGGCCATCGGAGAAACTCCGAGTTCGCGGGAGAGCCGGCGCATGGACAGCTTCTCCACGCCGTCCTGCCGGACCACCCGCAGGGCGGCCTCGACGATCTCGGATTCCGAGAGGGTGTTGCCGCCCCCACTTGTCTGCATGCGCCCGACTCCCATACCGCCTCGACCACTATGAGGACGCGATGCCGTCCCCGACCTGTTCAACCGCCAATTTTCCTCACGCAGTGTAGAGGGATCGATACACCACTGGTCGAGCTACGGTCCGACGCGAACCCGTGCGATGAGAAGTAGCGGGCAAATTCCGCACTGCCAGCGTGGCAATCATCATTGCTACTGGTGTGCTGACTTAGCATTCGGGAATGCGCCATGATCGCCTTCCCGATGGTTTCGGGGTGCGAATCGATCCCAAGGTGCGCACTTATTCCGGTGGACGGCTCCTGGTCGGCGGCACGCCGACGAGGTTGCTACGGCTCGCGCCGGAAGCTGCGGCCTTGATCGGTGACGGCTACCTCGAGGTGACCGACCCCGCGTCGGCTCGGGTTGCCAGACGTCTTCTGGATTCCGGCGTGGCCAATCCGCGCCCGCGGCTGCTGCCGTCGCTGGAGGACGTCACCGTGATCGTGCCGGTGCACAACAACGCCCCCGAGCTCTCGCGGCTGCTGTCGGCGCTGCGCGGGCACACCGTGATCGTGGTGGACGACGGATCGGACGCGCCGGTGCGGATTCCGGAGTCGCGCGGCAACCGCTGCCGGATCACCGTGCTGCGCCGGGACCGACGGCACGGCGTGGCCGCTGCCCGCAATTACGGATTGCGGGCGGCGTCAACCGAATTCGTGGCCTTTCTGGACCCGGACGTGGTGCCCCGCACCGGCTGGCTCGAGGTCATGCTCGGTCACTTCAGCGATCCCAAGGTGGCGCTGGTCGCCCCGCGCATCCTGGCCATGGATCCGGATTCGACGCTGCTGGCCCGCTACGAGCACACCCGCGGCTCGGTGCACCGCGGCCGCCGCGAGTCGGCGGTGCACGCGCACGGCCCGGTGCCCTACGTGCCGAGTTCGGCGGTGCTGGTGCGCCGCCTGGCCCTACTGGCGGAGGGCGGTTTCGACGAGTCCATGGCCGCCGGCGGCGATGTCGACCTGTGCTGGCGGCTGGACCGCGCGGGCTGGCGGCTGCGCTACGAGCCGGCCGCCCGGGTGGCGCACAGCAATCCGGTCTCGCTGCGAAAGTGGTTCGCCCACAAGGTCACCCACGGCACCGGCGTGGCCCCGCTGGCCCAGCGGCATCCGGGCCTGGCCTCGCCGCTGTCGCTACCGATCTGGACCGCCGTATCGGCCGCGCTGCTCAGCACGCTGTCCGGCTGGGGCGTGTTCGGCGGCCTGCTGACCCTGGCCGCCACGCTGATCCGATTACGCCGGGTCTTCGCCGGGCTCGACAATCCGACGCGGGTGGCCGCCATCTATATGACGCGCGGATTCACCGGCGGCGTCTGGCGGCTGGCGTCGGCCATGTGCCGTCACTATTGGCCGGTCACCCTGCTGGGCATGGTGTGCTCGCGCCGGGTCCGCCATATCGCGATCACCCTGGCCATGGCCGAGGGCCTGGCCGACTGGTTCACCCATCGGGAGCCGGGCAGCCTGGATCCGGCCCGCTATGTGCTGTGCAAGCGCATGGACGATGTGGCCTACGGTGCGGGCCTGTGGTGGGGCGCGGCCCGGACCCGCAGCGCGGCGGCGCTGAAACCCACGCTGCCGCCTACCTAATCGGCGAGCAACCGGACCGGCATGTGCCGCACGCCGGTGTGCTTGTTGCTGCGGGTGTACTCGACGGTCCCGGTCAGCTCGGCACTCGCGACCCGGTCGAGCAGCGCGTCGAAGATGACCCGCATCTCCATCCGCGCCAGATTGGAGCCGAGGCAGAAATGCCCGCCGCGCCCGAACGCCAGATGCGGATTGGGCCGCCGCCCGATATCGAAGCGGTGCGGATCCTCGAACACGCTCGCGTCCCGGTTGGCGGAGGTCCACCACAGGGTCACCTTGTCCCCGGCGCGAATTCGCCGTTCGCCCAGCATCGTGTCGCGGGTGGCGGTACGCCGGTTGTAGGAGGTGGAGGAGGCCCAGCGCAGCATTTCCTCGACGGCCCCGTCCAATTGGGAGCGATCGGCCCGCAATGACCGCCACACCTCCGGCCGCTCGATCAGCGCCAGCATCCCGACCGCGATGGAATTGCGCGTGGTCTCGCTGCCCGCCGTCATCAAAAGGCTGAACAGCATGGCCTTTTCCATATCGGTGAGCGGCTTCCCGTCGAGGGTGGCGTGCGCGGCCAGCGACATCAGATCCTCGGCCGGATCGGCGGTCTTGGCCGCGAGCAGCCGCGCGCCGTAGGCCCGGGTCTCGGCGGTCGCGCGCCGGGTGCGCTCGGTGTCCTCGCCCAGTTCCCGATCGTCGTAGTCCAGCTTCACATTCGCCCACGCGAACAGCTGATGCCGATCCTCCTGCGGCACCCCGAGCAACTGGGCGACCGCCTGCAGCGGCAGTTCGGCGGCGAGGTCGAGCAGAAAGTCGCAGTCGCCCTTGGCCACTGCCGTATCAACGATGGTCGCGGCGCGCTGCCGCAGATCGTGCTCGATGCGCTTGAGGGTGCGCGGCGCGACGCTGGGCATGAGCAGTCGCCGCACTCCGGCGTGCCGCGGGTCGTCCATCATATTGAGCAGCACCCCGACCGCCCAGTCCGCGGGCAGATCCTCGATGAGGGTCCCGCCGCCGGCTCGCTCACCACCGGTCTCGGAGGAGTAGGTCTGCGAATCCCCGGCCACGGCAACGATGTCCGCGTAGCGGCTGACCACCCAGAATCCCTCGCCGTCCGGGGTGTGCGCGGTGGGCGGATGCCACCACACCGGTTCCCGTTCCCGGAGCCGATCGAAGTCCGCGTGCGGAAACCCATCGGCGAATCGGTCGAGGTCGGTCAGGTCGATGTCCTCCACGGCCCCACTGTGCCACGATCGAACCTCTGACTGAACAGGTTCCATTTAACTAAATGCTGCGTGGCTCACATTCCCGGTCGAGGGTGTCGCTGTGTGACCTGCCGGACAAACGTCCGGCTTCCGCCTTGAGGTCTCAGGTGTGTCGGTACTCTTTGGGGCGGAAAGAAAGGCAAATGGTCAGCAATCTCGCAGGTGGAGGCCAGCCCCACCACGGCGTCGAACCGGGCAGTCAACTCGGGGCGCTCGAAACGTATGCCGCCCAGGCGCATGGATACCTCAGCGTGGGCGGCGATCAGCTGGGGCAGCTACCGGGTTTGCTGCGGCCGATGGTCCTGGAATCATGGCTGCGCAGCGTGCGCGGTGGCGTGGATCCCATGGACGACGGTGACGGTCGGGGCCTGCGCGGCACGGATTTGGCGCGCTATCGCGACGCCCACGCCATTGCCGCGGTCATGCCGTTGGTGGACAAGCTATTACTGCGCGATGCGACCAGCACCGGACTGATCGTGGTGGTGGCCGACCAGTTCGGCCGCGTGCTCTCGGTGCACGGCAATGCCGATCGGGTGCAGGCCGCCGCGGAGGCGGGCCTGCGCGAGGGCAATGACCTGAGCGAGCGCCGCGTCGGCACCAATGCCGTCGGCCTGGTGGTGCGCACCGGCCGCGCGGCCTGGATCCACGGGCCCGAGCACTTCCTGCACCGCATGCACCAGATCACGGGAGCCGCTGCGCCGGTGCACGATCCGGACGGCCGCCTGGTCGGCGTGCTGATGATCGCGGGCGGGGTGCGGGTGGCGCGCCCGGAGATCCTGGCGCTGGTGAAGGCGGCGGCCACGGCCGCGGAGATGGATCTGCTGCTGGCCGCGGTGCGTTCGGGCCAGGACCGGCGCGCGCACGCCGACGCCCCGGAGCCCGAGCGGCTCGGGCTCGAGGTGCTGGGCCTGGGGCAGCCGCAGCTGACCGTGGCGGGGGAGCGAGTTCCCTTGTCGCAGCGGCACGCCGAGATCCTGCTGCTGCTGGCCGAGCACACCGAGGGCCTGTCGGCCGATCACCTGGCGCTGCTGCTCGACGACGCCGATCTGGACAACGCCACCATTCGCGCGGCCATGTCGCGGCTGCGGTCGGTGGTCGGCTCGAATGTGTTCGGTTCGCGCCCCTACCGTTTGCGCGTTCCGATCGCCACGGATGTGGAGGCGCTGCGCGCCGCACTGGATTCCGGCGACGTGGATACCGCCGTGCGGCTGTACGCGGGCCCGGTGCTGCCGCGCTCGACCGCGCCGGGAGTTATAGACATTCGCGATGAATTGCGAGTTCGCCTGCGCACCGCCGTCTTACGGTCGGGCGACACTTCGGTGCTGAGCCGGTGGACCGCCGGTGCCGAGGGGCGTGACGATGCGGCCGCGTGGGCGGCCTATCGCGCCACCGTTGATCGGGAGTCTCCGCTGTACGCGCAGATCGAGGCCAAGATCCGCGTGCTCGATCGGCGCATGGGCGCCGATGCAACGCAGTTGCAACGTTTCGACTCATAGTCTCCACATCCGAAAGTGCGGTCTGTCACACCGCCGCCTTGTCATGTGGTCGTACCCACATTCATCGCGATCTTCGCGTCGGCTCCGCGCCCAACTAGACGCTCGTCCAACTTTTTTTCGGGAAAAAGTTCCTTTTTATTGTGTAAACGCCTAGTGTCCACATGCATGAACGGCATCCATGTGATGCAGGTGACAGTTGGAGGAGATCGGCAGCAGGACACCAGCGGATGCGATGACCCGGAGGCACTCGCATCCCGGCCGGCGAGCCAGTAGGCCCGGCCGCTTCGAGCACTAGTTGGATCACACGCGCGGTCGCGTCATAGCGATGACGGCCTGCGCATTCGTCGAATCACCCAGGGCGGTGCGAACTTTCGCGGCCTGGCGCGCCCTCGTACAGCGGGCGCACCCCAGGTCTATTTCGCGATGCCCCGAAACCGTTGGTCGACATAGCAATTCGCCATGACATGGGAGGCTCTGGTGCAAGGTACGGACTCGACTGGTCTGCGACCCAGTGAAGTTCCGCCGTCGGATATCTCAGCGCCATTTCCTCTCGGGCCCGCACAGATCGGAGTCTGGTACGCCCAGCTGCTGAATCCGGATGTGCCGTTGACCATGGCCCAGTACGTCGACATCGAGGGCGATTTCGATGTCGATCTGCTGCTGCGGGTCTCCGCGGACGGCGTGCCGATCTGGCGCTCCTCCCAGCTGCGCTTCACCGAGATCGACGGGCAGCCGCACCAGTACCTCGACCTGTCCGCCGGCCACAACACCACCCTGATGGATCTGCGCTCGGAGGCGGATCCCGTTGCGGCGGCGCACGAATGGATGCGCACCCAGGTGGTCAAGCCGGTGGACGTGCTCTCCGACACCGCGATGCTCTTCGCGCCCACCCTGATCCGGGTCGCCGATCAGCGCTGGTTCTGGTTCGTGGTGGGCCACCACATCGTCGGCGACGGCTACGCGGCCATGAACACCATGCAGTGGTCGGCCCGCCGCTACACCGCGCTGCGGCATGGCCTGGAGCCGGAGACGGTCAAGGTCGGCACGCTGCGCGAACTGGTCGAGTCCGAGTTCGCCTACCGCGAGAGCAGCCGGTTCCAGATCGACCGCGCGCACTGGGCCGAGCGCACCGCCGGGCTGGAGGGCAGCACCACCCTCAAGGGCCGCACGGCCCCGCCCCGCGCGGGCAATATGCACTACGAGGCCCCGCTGTCCGAGGCGCTGCAGCGGCGCATCGAAGAAGTTGGCGCGCAGCATGATTCGGGCCTGCCCGGCGTGGTCGTGGCGGCCTTCGCGGCCTACATGGCCCGGTTGACCGGCAAGGACGAGGCGGTGCTGAGCCTGCCGGTGACCGCGCGCACCACCGCGGTCATGCGGCGCTCGACGGGCATGCTGTCCAATATCGTGCCGCTGCGGATTCCGGTGCGCGAGGACACCACCTGGGGCGAACTGCTGAAGTCGGCGCGGGTGGAGATCGCGGGCGCGCTGCGCCACCAGCGCTACCGGCACGAGGACATCCACCGCGATGCCGCGCAGCAGGGCAGTCCCGGCTCCCGCGGCCTGTTCGGCCCGATGGTCAACATCATGCTGTTCCACCCCCACCTGGAGTTCGGCGATATCAAGGCGCGCGTGCACCTGCTGTCCTCGAGCCCGGTGGAGGACATGAGCCTCAACCTCTTCTACGGCGAGAACGACCGTATTCAGCTCGATCTCGAGGTGAACCCGAATCTGTACTCCAGCGCCGAGACCATCCGGCACCACCGGCGGTTCGTGAACTTCCTGGAGCGGCTGGTCGGCCTGGACGCCGACGCGCCGATCGCGGGCGTGGACGTGTGCACCGAGCTGGAACGCGATGTGGTGCTGCGGCTGTGGAACGACACCGCCTTCCCGCTGGACCCCGAGGCCACGCTGGTATCGATGTTCGAGGCGCGCGCGGCGCGCACGCCGTCGGCCCCGGCCGTCCGGTTCGCCGGTGAGCCGGGCCGCGACCTCAGCTACGGCGCGTTCGCGGAGCGGGTGAATCGCCTTGCCCGCCATCTGATCTCGCAGGGCGTCGGTCCGGAGTCGCTGGTGGCCCTGCACCTGCGCCGGTCGCCGGAGCTGGTGGTGGCCATGTACGCGGTGCAGGCCGCGGGCGCGGCGTACGTGCCGCTGGATCCGGATCATCCGGCCGAGCGCATCGCGCACATCCTGAAGACCGCCTCGCCCGCGCTGCTGCTGACCACCTCGGGCGCCCGCGTCGAAACCGATATCCCCGCACTGCATCTGGACGAGCTGGGCGGCGACGCGCTGGCCGCGTACCCGTCCGCACCGGTGACCGACGCCGAGCGCTCGGCCCCGCTGCGCCCGGCCAATACCGCCTACGTCATCTTCACCTCGGGTTCCACCGGCCGCCCCAAGGGCGTGGCGGTGACCCACGCGGCGATCGTCAACCGCCTGGAGTGGATGCAGCGCACCTACGGCCTGACCGCCGCCGACGTGGTGCTGCAGAAGACGCCCGCGACCTTCGACGTGTCGGTATGGGAGTTCTTCTGGCCCTTGCAGATCGGCGCGGCGCTGGTGCTGGCGCAGCCGGACGGCCACCGCGATCCGGCCTACCTGCGCACGGTGATCGCCGAATACGGCGTCACCACGGCACATTTCGTGCCTTCCATGCTGGATGCCTTTGTGGCCGAGCTGGAGTCGAGCGGCGCTGACCGCTCCTCGCTGACCCGGGTGTTCGCCTCCGGTGAGGCGCTGCCCGCGGCCACCGCCCAGCGGCTGCGCGCGCTGACCGGCGCGGCCCTGCACAACCTCTACGGTCCCACCGAAGCTGCGGTCGATGTCACCTTCCACGAGGTGACGGCCGCGGACACCGTCTCCGTGCCGATCGGCGCACCGGTGTTCAATACCCGGCTGTACGTGCTCGACGCGCGTCTGCGGCCGGTCCCCGTGGGTACCCCGGGTGAGCTGTATCTGTCGGGGGTTCAGCTCGCCCGGGGCTACGTGACGCGACCGGGCCTGACGGCCGAGCGTTTCGTGGCCGATCCCTTCGCCGGGGTCGAGAACGGTTCCGGGAACGCGGGCGGCGCGCTCATGTACCGCACCGGCGATCTGGTCTGCTGGACCGACAACGGCGAGCTGGAATACCTGGGCCGCACCGATTTCCAGGTGAAGCTGCGCGGCCTGCGCATCGAGCTCGGTGAGATCGAGGCCGTGCTGGCCGAGGTCGACGGCGTGTCCCGCGCGGTGGTGGTCGTGCGCGACGAGCAGCTGGTGGCCTACGTGGTCGCGCCCGCCGAACTGGACGCCACCCGCTTGAAGGCCGCCGCGGCGCGGGCGCTGCCGGGCTACATGGTGCCGAGCGCGTACGTGGTGCTGGATGCCCTGCCGGTCAATGCCTCCGGCAAGCTGGACCGGGCCGCGCTGCCCGCGCCGGTGCGCACGGTGGCCCGCTACGAGGCCCCGGAAACCGGCACCGAGCAGGCCGTGGCCCGGGTGTTCGCCGAGGTGCTGGGCGCCGCGCGGGTCGGCCGCACCGATGACTTCTTCGCCCTGGGCGGCAACAGCCTGGTCGCCACCCAGGTGGCGGCGCGGCTGAACGCCGAGCTGGGCTGCCGGTTGACCGTGCGCGAAATGTTCGGCGCCACCTCGGTATCCGAGCTGGCCGCCGAGATCGACGCCCAGTTCCTGGACGCCGACGCGCGGGCCGGCAGCGCCGTCGCCCTGGTGCGCCGCGAGCGCCCGGAGGCGCTGCCGCTGTCCCCGGCCCAGCAGCGCATCTGGTTCCTCAACCGCTTCGACACCGCCAGCGCCGGCTACAACATGCCGTTCGTGGTGCGCCTGCGCGGCGAGGCCGACGAGGCGGCCATGGCGGCCGCGCTGACCGACGTGCTGGACCGGCACGAGGTGCTGCGCACCGTATTCCCCTCGACCGCAGCGGGTTTCGCGGTGCAGCGGGTGCTGCCCGTGGCGGAGGCCGCCGCGCCGGTCCAGCGCGAGCAGGCCGATGCCGACGAGCTGGACGCCCGCCTGCGCGCCTTCGCGGCCCGGGGCTTCGACCTGGAACGCGAGATCCCGTTCCGTGCACAGCTGTTCACCGTCACCGGTGCGGTCGCCTCGGATTGCGGACTGGGCGGTCCGGTCTCGGTGGATGCCGCCGATCTCGACGTCCCCGAGTGCGCCCTGGCCATCGTGCTGCACCACATCGCCGCCGACGGGCTCTCGCTCCCGATCCTGGCCCGCGACCTGATCACCGCCTACCTCGCGCGCACCGAGGGCCGGGTCCCGGACTGGCGTCCGCTGCCCGTGCAGTACGCCGATTACACGCTGTGGCAGCGCGATCGGCTCGGCGCGGCCGAGGATCCGGATTCGCTGCTCTCGCGCCAGCTGGACTTCTGGCGGCAGACCCTGGCGGGCGCGCCGGACCTGCTGGAGCTGCCCGCCGATCGCCCGCGTCCCGCGCTGGCCACCGGCCGCGGCGCGAAGCTGGACCTGGACCTGCCCGCCGAGTTGCACGCGCGCATTTCGGAAACGGCTCGGGCCGAGGGCGTTTCGACCTTCATGCTGATGCACACCGTGCTGGCGATCCTGCTCGCGCGCCTGTCCGGTCAGCCCGACATCGTGATCGGCACCCCGGTCGGCGGCCGCGGCGCGCGCGAACTCGACGATCTGGTCGGCATGTTCGTCAATACGCTGCCGCTGCGCACCGAGATCGACGGCACGCTCGGCTTCGGCGAGTTGGCGCGCCGGGTCCGCGACACCGATCTGGCCGCCTTCGCGCACGCCGACGTCCCCTTCGAGCAGCTCGTCGAGGTGCTGAATCCGCCGCGCTCGCAAGCCCGCCACCCGCTGTTCCAGGTGGCGCTGTCGTTCACGGCGACCGGAGACATCAGCCTCGAACTGCCCGGATTGCTTGCCACGACGGGTACCCTGGATACCGGAGTGACCAAATTCGACCTCTCGGTCGCGGTCACCGAAAGCTTCGCCGGTGCCGGTCCCGGGGAAGGTCCGGCACCGGCGGGGATCCACGCGGAGTTCGAATTCGCGGTGGATCTGTTCGATTCCGCCACCATCGAGGGTTTCGCGCGCCGTTTCACCCGGCTGCTCGAGGCGGTCACCGCCGATCCGAGCGTGGTCGTGGACGCGCTGCCGCTGCTGTCGGCCGACGAATACACCGATCTGACAACCCGTTCCGGCGGCGCGGTACAGACCGTCCAGTCACTTCCGGAGATCATGGCCGCCGCCGTGGCCGCCGCGCCCGATCGCCTCGCACTCGTCGAGGGCGATACCGAGTTCACCTACGCAGAACTGGACGAAACGTCCAATCGCTTGGCGCGCTTGCTGATCGATCGCGGGCTGGGCACCGAGGACATGGTGGCTGTCAGCCTGCCGCGGTCGGTGGAATACCTCGTGGCGGTCTGGGCCATCGCCAAGACCGGCGCGGCCTGGGTCCCGGTCGATCCCGCCTTCCCGGCCGACCGCATCGCCTACATCGTGCGCGACGCGGGCGCGAAGCTCGGCATGACCGTGGACTCCGTGCGCGACGCGCTGCCGGACACGCTGCCCTGGCTGCTGCTCGACGACACCGGATTCACCGGCGCCTGCGCGGATTTCGCCGCCGATCCGATCACCGACGCGGACCGGGTGCGCCCGCTGCGGATCGCGAACGTCGTGTACTCCATCTACACGTCCGGTTCGACCGGTCTGCCCAAGGGCGTGGTGGTCACCCACTCGGGTCTGGCCGGTCTGGCCGAGGCGGAGTACGAGCGCTTCTCCGGCACCGCGGACGCCCGGGTGCTGCACGTGACCAGTTCCTCGTTCGACGTCTCGATCGGCGAGCTGCTGCTGGCCCTGCGTTCGGCGGCCACCCTGGTGGTGGCGCCCACGGGTGCGCACATCGGCACGGAACTCGCCGAAGTGATTCGGGCGCAGCGGGTTACCCACGTCTTCATGACGCCCTCGGGCGTCAGCACCATCGATCCGGCGGACGTGCCGACCCTGGCGCATGTCGCGGTGGGCGGCGAGGCGTTCTCGCCGGAGATGGTCCGGCGCTGGTCGCAGGCCGGGCGCGAATTCATCAATGCCTACGGCCCGACCGAGGCCACGGTGGTCGTGAACATCACCGGACCGCTGTCGGCGGACAAGCCCGTGACCATGGGACGCCTGGTGCCCGGAGCCCGGGAGTGGATTCTCGACGGTCGTCTGCGGCCGGTGCCGGTCGGTGCGGTCGGCGAACTGTATGTGGCGGGCAATCCGGTCACCCGCGGCTACCGCGACCGCGCAGCCCTGACCGCGGCCCGCTTCGTGGCCTGCCCGTGGTCGCCCGGTGAACGCATGTACCGCACCGGTGATCTGGTGCGCTGGACCGCCGACGGCGACGTGGAATACCTGGGCCGCAACGACACCCAGGTCAAGCTGCGCGGCTTCCGCATCGAACTCGGCGAGATCGAGGCGGCGCTGGAGGAACTGACGCAGGTGCGCACCGCGGTGGTGACCATGCACTCCGACGCCGCGCGCGGTGACCAGCTGGTCGCGTACCTGGTGCCCGCCGCGGACGAGGTGGATGTGGCCGAGGTGAAGACGGCCCTCGCGGGCCGGTTGGCCGCGTACATGATTCCGGCCGCGTTCACGGTCATGGATTCCTTCCCGATGACCGTCAACGGCAAGCTCGACTACCGCGCGCTGCCCGCGCCGGTCTTCGCCGCCCGCGAATTCCGCGCTCCGGCAACCCCGATCGAGCTGCTGGTGGCCGAGGTCTTCGCCGAGGTGCTGGGTCTGGTCCCGGCCGAGGCCGCCGCGCCGCTCCCGCACGGCGCTACCACGGCCGTGCGGACCGCCGCGCCCGCTGTCGGCGCGGATGACGACTTCTTCGAACTCGGCGGCAACTCGCTGGTCGCCACCCAGGTGGTGGCCCGGCTGGGCGCGGCCCTGGACACCCAGGTCCCGGTTCGCCTGCTGTTCGAGGCGTCCAGCGTCGCCGAACTGGCCGCGCGCCTGGGCGAATTGGCCGGACAGGGCGGCCGGACGCCGCTGGTGGCGGGGGAGCGGCCCGAGATAGTGCCGCTGTCCTACGCCCAGCAGCGCATGTGGTTCCTCAACCGCTTCGACAACAGCTCCATCGCCGACAACCTGGTCGCGGCCATCCGCCTGGACGGTCCGCTCGACGCGGCGGCGCTGGCCGCGGCCGTCACCGATGTGGTTGCGCGGCACGAGACGCTGCGCACCGTGTACCCGGCCATCGACGGCGTCGGCCGCCAGCTGGTGCTGCCGGTCGAGGAGTCCGGTGTCGTGCTGGCCTCGGAGCAGGTGAGCGCCGAGGATCTGCAGTCCCGCATCTTCGACCTGGCGGTGCTGCCCTTCGCGGTCGACGAGCACGCCCCGGCCCGGCTGACCCTGCTGCGGGTCGCACCCGAGACCCATGTGCTGGTGCTGGCCGTGCACCACATCGCCGCCGACGGCTGGTCCATCGCCCCGCTGACCCGGGATCTCATGCTGGCCTACGCTTCCCGCCGCGGCGGCGAGGCCCCGCAATGGACGCCGCTGCCGGTCCAGTACTCCGACTACACGCTGTGGCAGCGCGATCTGCTGGGTAACGAGGAAGATCCGGAATCGCTGCTGGCCAATCAGATTCGCTTCTGGCGAGCCGAGCTGTCCGGGCAGCCCGAGACCCTGGATCTGCCCGGCGACCGTCCCCGCCCGGCCGTGGCGACCCGCCGGGGCGCGCAGTACCGGTTCGCGATCTCCGCCGATCGGCAGCTGGCCCTGCGCGAACTCGCCGAGGGTGAGCGCGCCACCCTGTTCATGGCGCTGCACGCGGCCTTCGCCACGCTGCTCGCGAAACTGTCCGGCACCGGCGATATTTCGATCGGCTCGGTGGTCGCCGGCCGCGGTGAGCAGGTCCTCGACGACCTGGTCGGCATGTTCGTCAACACCGTGGTGCTGCGCACCCAGGTGGCGCCGCACCGGTCCTTCCGGGAGCTGCTGACCCAGGTGCGCGAGACCGACCTGCGCGCCCTCGCGCATGTGGACGTGCCGTTCGAGCGGCTGGTCGAGGTGCTCAACCCGATGCGCTCGCAGGCCCGCCACCCGCTGTTCCAGGTGGCCCTGGACCTGCAGAACACCACGCCCGCGACGCTGGAGCTGGACGGCCTGACGGCCACCCGCCTCGAGCTGGATCCCGGCATCGCCAAGTTCGACCTGCAGCTGTCGTTGGTCGAGGACCGCGCGACCGGTGAGCTGGACGCGGTATTCACCTACGCCACCGATATTTTCGACGAGTCCACCGTCGCCGCCTTCGCCCGGCGACTGGATGTGGTGCTCGAGGCCGTCACCGCCAATCCGGACCGCCTGATCGGCGAGATCGACCTGCTCATCGGCGACGAGCGCGCCCGCGTGCTCATGTCCTGGAACGACACCGCCCACCACATCGCCCCGGCGACCCTGGTGTCGCTGTTCGAGGCGCAGGCGCTGACCAGCCCCGAAGCTCCCGCCCTGGAATTCGAGGGGACGACGCTGTCCTACGGCGAGTTCGCCGACCGGGTGCACCGGCTGGCGCGCAAGCTGGTCGAGACCGGCGTGACCGCGGAATCCCGGGTGGCGCTGGCCATCCGGCGCTCCACCGATCTGGTCGTGGCCATGTACGCGGTGCTGGCCGCCGGCGGCGCGTACGTGCCGATCGATCCGGATCAGCCGCGTCAGCGCATCGAGTACGTGCTGGACACGGCCGCGCCGGTCGCGGTGCTCACCACGGCCCGCGACGATTTCGCCGTCGAGAGCGATCTGCCTGTCCTCCGAGTGGACACCCTCGACCTGAGCGACTATCCGGGCGCCCCGCTGACCGACGCGGATCGCCGTGCGCCGCTGCGGGATTCGAATACCGCCTACGTCATCTTCACCTCCGGTTCGACCGGCCGCCCGAAGGGTGTGGCGATGCCGCACTCCGGCGTGGTGAACCGCCTGGTGTGGGGTCAGGCCCGCTACGGCCTGACCGCGGACGATATGGTCCTGCAGAAGACCCCGGCCACGTTCGACGTGTCTGTGTGGGAGTTCTTCTGGCCCTTGCAGACCGGCGCGCGCCTGCTGCTCGCCGCGCCGGACGGCCACCGCGATCCGAAGTACCTGGCCGACCTCATCGCCGACCGCGGCGTGACGGTCGCGCATTTCGTGCCGTCCATGATGGCCGTGTTCGTGGCCGAACCGGCCGCGGCGCGGTGCACCGGCCTGAAGCACGTGTTCGCCTCCGGCGAGGCGCTGCCCGCGCCGACCGCGCAGAAGCTGCGCGAGCTGACCGGCGCGCGGCTGCACAACCTGTACGGACCCACCGAGACCGCCGTCGAGATCACCTATCACGAGGTGGCCGAGGCCGATTCGGCGATGGTGCCGATCGGGCGGCCGGTCTGGAACACCCGCGCCTACGTCCTCGACACCCGCCTGAACCCGGTCGCGCCGGGCGTCGCGGGCGAGCTCTACCTGGCGGGCGAGCAGCTGGCCCGCGGCTACCTGGGCCGCCCGGACCTGTCGGCGGATCGCTTCGTGGCCGACCCGTTCGGCACCGGCGGGCGCATGTACCGCACCGGTGACCTGGTCACCTGGACCGCGGACGGCGAGCTGAACTACCTGGGCCGCACCGACTTCCAGGTGAAGCTGCGCGGTCTGCGCATCGAGCTCGGCGAGATCGAGGCCGCGCTGCTGGCCCAGCCGGGCGTCGCCCAGGCGGTCGCGCTGGTGCATGCCGACGCGCACGCCGGTGACCAGCTGGCCGGGTACCTGGTCCGGGAGCCCGGCGCGGTGCTCGACGCCGACGCGATCAAGGCGAACCTGGCGAACGCGCTGCCCGGCTACATGATCCCGGCCGCGCTGGTGGTGCTGGACGCGTTCCCGCTCAACGCCTCCGGCAAGCTCGACCGCGGCGCACTGCCCGCCCCGATCTTCGAGACGGCGGTCTACGTCGCCCCCGAGACGGTGGCCCAGGAGGTCGTCGCGGGTGTGTTCGCGGATCTGCTCGGGGTCGATCGGGTCGGCGCGAACGACGACTTCTTCGCCCGCGGCGGCAGCTCGCTGCTCGCGGCGCGCGCCATCGCCCGGGTGAGCGCGGCCCTGGACGCCGAGCTCTCGGTGCGCGAATTGTTCGACGCCCCAACAGTTGCCGGGCTGGCGGCGCTCGCCGAGGCCCGCTCCGGCGCGGGCACCCGCCTGCCGCTCATCGCCCGTCCGCGTCCGGCGCGCATCCCGCTCTCCGACGCCCAGCGCCGTATCTGGTTCCTCAACCGCTACTACGCCGACGAGGGCGTCCCGGGCCCCGGCGCGGCGGCGGACAATATCCCGCTCGTCCTGCGGGTGTCCGGCGCGCTGGATCCGACGATGCTGAATGCCGCACTGCGCGACGTGGTTTCGCGCCACGAGACGCTGCGCACCATCTACCCGGACGGGCCGGAAGGTCCGGAGCAGCGGGTTCTGACCGAGGCCGACATCACGGTGACGGTGGCCGAGGTCGACGAGGAGGAGGTCTTCGGCCGGGCGACCGCCCTGATCGCTCAGCCCTTCGACCTGACGACCGAAATCCCGGTGCGCGCCGCGTGTTTCAGCATCTCCGACACCGAGCACGTGCTGGTCTTGGTGGTCCACCACATCAGCTCGGACGGCTTCTCCCTGGGCCCGCTGGCCACCGACTTCATGACCGGCTACCAGGCCCGGCGTGACGGCCGCGAACCCGGCTGGGCCCCGCTGCCCGTGCAGTACGCCGACTACACGCTGTGGCAGGCCGAACGCCTCGGCGACGAATCCGATCCGCGTTCGGCGGCCCACCGGCAGCTGGAGTTCTGGCGGCACCGGCTGGCCGGACTGCCCCAGCAACTGGAGCTGCCCGCGGACCGGCCGCGTCCCGCGGTGGCCTCGCTGCGTGGCGGCACCCACCGGATGACCGTCGACGCCGAGGTGCACGGCCGGCTGGGCGAATTGGCGCGCGGCCACGACACCACCCTGTTCACCACCGTGCACGCGGCGCTGGCGGTGCTGCTGGCGCGGGTGTCGGGCAGCACCGACATCGTGATCGGCACGCCCGTCGCGGGTCGCGGCGAGCAGGCGCTCGACGCCCTGGTCGGCATGTTCGTCAATACGCTGGTGCTGCGCAGCGAGATCGATCCGCGCGCCGGTTTCGACACCGTGCTGGACAGCGTGCGCGAGGGCGATATCGCCGCGCTCTCCCATGCGGAGGTGCCGTTCGAGCGGCTGGTGGAGGTGCTGGCCCCGGCCCGCTCGCAGGCCCGGCATCCGCTGTTCCAGGTGGCCCTGACCTTCCACAACTACGCCTTGCCGACGGTCGAGCTGCCGGAGCTGCGGATCGTCCCGGAGGCCCCGGACGCCGGGGTGTCCAAGTTCGATCTGCAGTTCACCGTGCTCGAGACCTACGCCGCCGACGGTCACGCGGGCGGGCTGGACATCGAGATCACCTACGCGGCAGACCTTTTCGACGCCGCGACCATCGAGGTTCTGGCGAACCGCTTCGGCCGCGTGCTGTCGGCGGTGGCCGCCGACCACACCGCCGTGGTCGGCGACATCCCGCTGCTGAGCGCCGAGGAGAGCGCCCAGGTCCTCTACGAGTGGTCCGGCACCGGTCCCGGCATCGCCGAATCCGCCACGCTGGCAGAACGTTTCGCGACCGCCGCCGCCCTCGACCCCGCCGCCCCGGCGGTCCGCGCGGGCGACGTCACCCTCACCTACGCCGAGCTCGACGCCCGCTCCAACCGGCTGGCGCGCCGCCTGATCGACACCGGAGTCGGCCCGGAATCCCTGGTGGCCGTGGCCCTGCCGCGCACCGAGGCGCTCGCCGTGGCCCTGCTCGCGGTGGTGAAGGCGGGCGGTGGGTATCTGCCGATCGACCCGAACTACCCGGCCGACCGCATCGAGTACGTGCTCGACGACGCCCGCCCGATCTGCGCGATCACCGGCGGCGCGGCGGGTCTCCCGACGGGCTGGTTCGGCGGACCGGTCCTCGATCTCGACACCATCGACCTCGACGGCTACGACGCCGCCCCCGTCACCGACCGCGACCGGCGCGCGCCGCTGCGCCCGGCCCACACCGCCTACGTCATCTACACCTCGGGCTCCACCGGCCGCCCCAAGGGCGTGGTGATCCCGCACCGCAATGTGATCGCCCTGTTCGATAATGCCCAGGGCCACTACGGTTTCGGGCCCGCCGACGTGTGGACGATGTTCCACTCCTACGCCTTCGACTTCTCGGTCTGGGAACTGTGGGGCGCGCTGCTGTACGGCGGCAGCGTGGTGGTGGTCGACTACTTCACCTCGCGCTCGCCGCAGCAGTTCCGGGAGCTGCTCGCCACCGCGGGCGCGACCGTGCTCAACCAGACCCCGTCGGCGTTCTATCAGCTGATCACCGCCGATGCCGAGGCGACGACCGAGCTGGCGCTGCGCTATGTGATCTTCGGCGGCGAGGCGCTGGAGCCGCGGCGGCTCGCGGACTGGTTCACCCGCCACCCGCAGGCCCCGGCTCTCATCAATATGTACGGCATCACCGAGACCACGGTGCACGTCTCCTACCGTTCGATCACCGCGGAGACCGGCTCGGCCAGCGTGATCGGCGGCGCGCTGCCCGGTCTGACCGTGCGCGTGCTGGATTCGCACCTGCGCCCGGTGCCGGTCGGCGTCCCCGGTGAGATCTACGTCTCCGGCGGGCAATTGGCGCGCGGCTACCTGCACCGCGCCGGGCTGACGGCGGGCCGCTTCGTGGCCGATCCCTACGGCGCTCCCGGCGAATCCGCCTACCGCACCGGCGATCTGGCGCGCTGGACCGCCAACGGTGAGCTCGAATACCTGGGTCGCATCGACCAGCAGGTGAACCTGCGCGGCTTCCGCGTCGAACCGGGCGAGATCGAGGCCGCGCTGCTGCGGAACCGGTCCGTCCGCGAGGCCGCGGTCGTCGTGCGCCACGACGCCGCGGTGGACGAGGCCCGCCTGGTCGGCTACGTGGTCGCGGAGGCCGACGCCGCGCTGTCCACCGCCGACCTGCGCGCCGAGCTCGCCCGGGAGCTGCCCGAGCACATGGTCCCCGCCGCCGTGGTGGTGCTGGACCGAATCCCGTTGACCATCAACGGCAAACTCGACCACCGCGCGCTGCCCGCGCCGGTCTTCGAGGGCAATGCCTACCGCCGCCCGGCCACCCCGGCCGAGGAACTGGTCGCGGGTGTTTTCGCCGAACTGCTCGGCGTGCCCTCGGTGGGCGCGGACGACGACTTCTTCGCCCTGGGCGGCAGTTCGCTCGTCGCGGCCAAGGCCGCGGCCCGCCTGAGCGCGGTCTTCGAGACCACGGTCGGCGTGCGCGCGCTGTTCGAGGCCCCGACGGTCGCCGCGCTGGCGGCCCGCATCGCCGCGGGCACCGGTGAGGCGGCCCGGCCCGCATTGATCGCGGGTGAACGCCCCGAACGCCTGCCGCTGTCCCCGGCCCAGCAGCGCATGTGGTTCATCAACCGCTTCGACCGCGCCTCCACGGCTTATAACGTGCCGATCGCCCTGCGGCTGTCGGGCGAACTGAATGTCGAGGCCCTGGAGGCGGCGTTCGCCGACGTGCTGAACCGGCACGAAACGCTGCGCACGGTATACCCGGAGACCCCGCAGGGTCCCGCGCAGGTGATTCTGCCTGCCGCACAGGCCTTCTCGGTGCTGAGCATCGGCGAGGTCACCGAGGCCGAACTGCCCGTGCGGGTCCGCGAGATCCTCACCACCACCTTCGACGTCACCGCCGAGGTTCCGATCCGGGTCGAGCTGCTGCACCTGGTGGACACCGACGGCGAGTACGTGCTCGCCGGTGTGCTGCACCACATTTCGGCCGATGGCTCGTCCGTGGTCCCGCTGGTGCGCGACCTCATGGTGGCCTACCACGCGCGACTGGCCGGTGCCGAGCCGTCGTGGCAGCCGCTGACCGTGCAGTACGCCGACTACGCGCTGTGGCAGCACGCCCTGCTCGGCTCCGAGGACGACGCCGAATCGGTGGCCGCCGCCCAGCTCGGCTACTGGCGCACCGCGCTGGCCGGACTGCCGGACCAGCTGGACCTGCCCACCGACCATCCGCGTCCGGCGCGACAGAGCCTGCACGGCAACTACATTCGGCTTCCGCTCGACGCCGGGCTGCACGCCCGCCTCACCGAGCTGGGCCGCGCGCACGGCGCGACGCTGTTCATGGTCGTGCACGCCGCCTTCAGCGCCCTGCTGGCGCGGCTGTCCGGCACCGACGACATCGCGGTCGGCACCCCGATCGCGGGCCGCGGCGACCGGGCACTGGACGACGTGATCGGCATGTTCGTCAACACCCTGGTGCTGCGCACCCGCACCGACGCCGCCGAAT
Source organism: Nocardia sp. JMUB6875 (assembly GCF_041154655.1). Lineage (NCBI taxonomy): Bacteria > Bacillati > Actinomycetota > Actinomycetes > Mycobacteriales > Nocardiaceae > Nocardia > Nocardia sp. JMUB6875. The sequence goes on along the minus strand of NZ_BAAFGR010000034.1, from coordinate 10,052 downwards.
CGTTCACCGATCTGCTGGCGCGGGTGCGCACCGCCGACATCGCGGCCTTCTCGCACGCCGACGTCCCGTTCGAGCGGCTGGTGGAGGTGCTCAACCCGGCGCGCTCCACCGCCCGGCACCCGCTCATGCAGGTGGGCCTGTCCTTCCAGAACCACGAGCGCGCCGAGCTGGCGCTGCCCGGCCTGACCGTGTCCGAGATCGAATTCGACACCCACGTGGCGCAATTCGATCTGCACCTGTTCGCGGTGGACGAGTACGCCGAGTCCGGCGCGCCCGCCGGGCTGGGCCTCACCCTGGGCTACGCCACCGACCTGTTCACCGACGCCACCGCGCAGCGCATCCTGGCCGCCCTGGCCCGGCTGCTGGAAGCCGTCGCGGCACAGCCGGAAACGGCGATCGGCGATATCGACCTGCTGGGCGCCGGCCTGCGGCAGCGCATGCTGCACGACTGGAACGCCACCGCCCGGCCGAGCGAATCCGCGACCCTGGCCGATCTGGTCGACATTCAGGTCGCGGCGACTCCGGACGCGATCGCCCTGATCGACGGCGAAACCACCCTCACCTACGCCGAATTCGACGCCCGGGTGAACCGCCTGGCCCGCCGCCTGATCGAGGCGGGCGTCGGCCCGGAGACCGGCGTCGTGCTGGCCATGCGCCGCGGCATCGAGCTGGTGGTGGCCATGTACGCGGTGGTCAAGGCGGGCGGCGCATACGTGCCGATCGACCCGGACCATCCGGCCGACCGCATCGCATACATCGTCGAAACCGCGGGACCGGCAGTAATTCTCACGACCTCGGCCGACGGCGTGCCGTTCACCGCCGAGGTTCCGGTGCTCACGGTCGATGCCCTCGACCTGAGCGACTACCCGGCCGCACCGGTATCCGACGCCGACCGCCTTGCGCCGCTGCGCGATTCGAACACCGCCTACGCCATCTTCACCTCCGGCTCGACCGGCCTGCCCAAGGGCGTGGCGGTGCCGCACACCGCCATCGTCAACCAGCTGCGCTGGCTGCGTGCCACCTTCGAGCTGGGTGCGGGCGACCGCGCGCTGCTCAAGACCCCCGCCACCTTCGACCTGTCGGTGTGGGAGTTCTGGTCCGCGCTGACCACCGGCGGCGCGCTGGTGGTGTCCGCCGCGGGCGACGAGCGCGATCCGGATCGGCTGCGCGAGCTGATCGAGGCCCACGCGGTCACGGTCCTGCACCCGGTGCCCTCGCTGCTGGGCATGCTGCTCGCGGGCGGCCCGCTGCCCGCGTCGGTGCGCGCGGTGCTGGCCATCGGTGAGGCGCTGCCCGCCGCGACGGCCGCCGACTTCCTCGACAAGCACGAGAAGTCCGGTACCGCAAGGCTGTTCAACCTCTACGGCCCCACCGAGACCGCCGTCTCGATCACCTCCTACGAGGTGCGCGAGCGGCACCGGCAGGCCGTGCCCATCGGCGCGCCCGCCTGGAACAGCCGGGTGTACGTGCTCGACGCCCGCCTGCAGCCGGTCCCGATCGGCGTGCCCGGCGAGCTGTACCTGTCGGGTGCGCAGCTGGCCCGCGGCTACCACGGCCGCCCGGCCCTGACCGCCGACCGCTTCGTCGCCGATCCCTTCGCGGGCGGCCGCATGTACCGCACCGGCGATATCGTGCGCTGGCGCGAGGACGGCACCCTCGAATACGTCGATCGCGCCGACTTCCAGGTCAAGATCGGCGGCTTCCGCATCGAACTGGGCGAGGTGGAGACGGCCGTGCGCCGGGCGGCCGGAGTCACCGCCGCGGTGGCGATCGCCCACCACACCGACGCGGGTGCGCGACTGGTCGCCTACGCCGCGATGCCCGGCATCAGCGATGAGCGACGCGACCAGGTCTCGGCCGAACTCCGCGCCGCGCTCGCCGCCGAGCTGCCCAAGTACATGGTCCCGTCGGCCCTGGTCGTCCTGGAGGCGTTGCCGCTCAACGCCAACGGCAAGGTCGACCGCGCCCGCCTCCCCGAGCCGATGTTCGCCGTCGCGGCCTACCGCGAGCCGGTGACCGCCCTCGAACGCACCGTCGCCGCGGGCTTCGCCGAGATCCTCGGCACGACCGAGTCCACCCTCATCGGCCTGGACACCGATTTCTTCGCCCTGGGCGGCAATTCGCTCATGGCGACCCGGCTGGCCGCCCGGCTTGGCTCGGATCTCGGTGTGCGCGTGCCGGTCTCGGCCCTGTTCGAGGCCCCGACCGCGGGCGGCCTGGCGGCCTGGATCGCCACCGCCGACCGCGCCGAGCTGCTGCCCGCGCTGACCCGGCGCACCGAGACCGGCCCGGCCCCGCTGTCGCTGGCCCAGCAGCGCATGTGGGTGCTCAACCGCCTGCATCCGGAATCGGGCGCGTACAACGTGCCCGCCGCGGTCCGGCTCACCGGCGAACTGGACCCGGCCGTGCTCACCGCCGCGCTGCGGGATGTGCTGGAGCGCCACGAGATTCTGCGCACCCGCTACCCGGAGGTGGACGGCGAACCCGTCCAGGTGGTCCTGGAGCTCGGCGAGCTGGACGGTGCCTTGGCCCCGATCCAGGTGTCCGAGAACGACCTTCCGGCCCGACTGCTGGAAACCGTGACGGCCGGTTTCGATGTCACCATCGCGCCGCCGGTCCGGGTCCAGCTGTTCCAGCTCGCCCCCACCGAGCACGTCCTGCTGGTGGTTCTGCACCACATCAGCTCCGACGGCTACTCGGCGCTGCCCATGACCCGGGACCTGGTGGTGGCCTACACCTCTCGCCTGGCCGGTGCCGCCCCCGCCTGGGCTCCGCTCGAGATCCAGTACGGCGACTTCGCCGCCTGGCAGCGCGCGGTGCTCGGCTCCGACACCGACCCGGACAGCCTGCAGTCGCGGCAGCTGCGCTTCTGGGTGGACGAATTGCGCTCGGCCCCCGAGCAGTTGGCGCTGCCCACCGATCGCCCGCGTCCCGCCCGGCGCGAGATGGTCGGCGACACTGTCACTTTCGAGGTGCACGCTGACACCGTCGAGCGGCTCTCCGCATTGGCGCGCGAGCACGGCGTGACCCTGTTCACCACCGTGCACGCCGCCTTCGCGGTGCTGCTGTCGAAACTGTCCGGCCAGCGCGACATCTCGATCGGCGTCCCCGTCGCCGGTCGCGGTGAACGGGCCCTGGACGACCTGATCGGCATGTTCGTCAACACCGTGGTGTTGCGCACCGAGATCGACGGCAAGGTCGCCTTCACCGAGCTGCTGCGGCAGGTGCGCGACCGCGATCTGGCCGCCTTCGACCACGGCGACGTGCCGTTCGAGCGCGTGGTGGAGGCGGTGCTGGCGGCCACCGGGCGCGCCCGCTCGGCCTCGACGAACCCGCTGTTCCAGGTGGCCTTCGCCTTCCAGAACATGACGCCGGTCTCGGCGTCGCTGCCGGGCCTCGCGGTCGAGGTGCTCGAGCCCGAGTTCACCGAGGCCAAGTTCGACCTCCAGCTCACCGCGCTGGAGGTGCGCGACGACGCCGGCCGGGTCACGAGCCTGGACATGCGATTCGTCTACGCCACCGACATTTTCGGCAAGGATTCGGTGCACCTGCTGGCCCAGCGACTGCTGCTGGTGCTGCAGGCCATCGCCGCCGACCCCGAAGTGCCGGTGCGCGCCATCGATATCCGGACCGCGCAGGAGCGCGGCCGCCGACCGGGGGCGGCCCAGGCCGAACCCATTGCCCCGCAACAGGAGCCGACCGACCTGTCCACCCTGATCGCCGCCGCCGCGGCGGTCGAGCCGGACGCGGTCGCGCTGACCCACGCGGAGCACACGGTCACCTACCGGGATCTCGCCGAGAAGATCGCCGTCACCGCCCGTGCCCTGGGCGCCGCCGCGAAGCCGGAGGCCCTGGTGAACGTGGCACTCGCCGGACTGGTGCCCGGCATTCTGGCCGCCCTCGGCGCGGCCGGACTCCACCAGACCCTGAGCACGCTCACCGCGGACGCGCAGGCGCTGGTTCTCCGCTCGGACAGCACGTCGGAAGGAAGCCTCTGATGCACTACGCAGAGTCGATCGCTACCAGCCGAACCGGCCGGGTCACGGCCCTACGCCGCGCCTACGGCGTGGGCGACCTACCTTGCCTGATCGGTGTGGTGGCCGAGTTGGAACCCGACCGCGTCGCCCTACGGTATGCCGGGGAAACCGTCACCTACCGGGCCCTCGCCGCCGAGATCGGCATGCTCGGCGAGGCCATGGGCGGCGCGCTGGAACCCGAGGCGCTCATGCAGGTCGTGGTGTCGGGGCAGCTGCCCGGGCTGCTCAACGAGGAGGGCGGGCTCACCGCCACGCTGGAGGCGCTGGTCGACGACGCCGTGCTCGCCGCCTCCGATGTGCTGGACCCGAAGCTGGCCCCGGTCGAGACGCTGACCACCCAGTTCCGCGACCAGGTCCAGCGCACCCCCGACGCGGTGGCGCTGGAGTTCGAGGGCGAGACCCTCACCTACGCCGAATTCGCCACCCGGGTAACGGTTCTCGCCCGGCACCTGCGCGGCCTGGGCGTCGGCCCCGACGTGCTGGTGGGCCTGGCGGCGCGCCGCTGCTTCGAGCTGCTGGTCGGCATGTTCGCCATCCACGAGGCGGGCGGCGCGTACGTGCCCATCGATCCGGATCACCCGGCCGAGCGCATCGCCTACGTCCTCGAGGTCGCGCAGCCGGCCGTGGTGCTCACCACCACCGCCGATCAGACCGACTTCGGCCTCGACATCCCGGTGCTGCGCATCGACGAATTCGAGCGCACCGCCAAGGAACTCGGCATCGACGGCAACCGGGTGCTCTCCCCGGCCGACGATCCCGAACTGGAGCAGCCCGGGCCGGACAACCTGGCCTACGTCATCTTCACCTCGGGTTCCACCGGCCGCCCCAAGGGCGTGGCCATCCCGCATCGCGCGGTCATCGCCTTCCTGCGCTGGCAGCAGCGGCAGTTCCGGCTGACCGAGGACGACGCCACGCTGTTCAAGACCAGCACCACCTTCGACGCGTCGGTGTGGGAGATCTTCTGGCCCCTGCACACCGGCGCCCGGGTGGTGGTCGCCTCCCCGCAGGGGCATCTGGATCCGGCCTACCTGCTCGAGACCATCCGCGAATCCCGGGTCACCACCACGTTCTTCGTGACCCAGATGCTCGCGGCGCTGCTGGCGGAGGTGATGCGCAGCGGGGAGGACATGCCCGATTCGCTGCGCTACCTGCTGACCGGCGGCGAGACCGTGCCCGTGAGCATCGCCGCTGACTTCCGCAGCGTCAGCGGCGCGACGCTCTTCGACGTGTACGGCCCCACCGAGTCCACCGTGCTGGCCACCGCCCACGAGGTCACCGCCGCCGATATCGACTCCATTCCGATCGGCAGCCCCGGCGACGATGTCGAGGTGCTGGTGCTCGACGAGGACCTGCGCCCCGTGCCCGCCGGTGTGGTCGGCGAGCTGTACATCGCGGGACCCCAACTCGCGCGCGGCTATCTCGGTCGCGCCGCGCTCACCGCCGAACGCTTCGTGGCCAATCCCGAAGGCCCGTCGGCCGATCGCATGTACCGCACCGGCGATCTGGTGCGCTGGGTATCCATCGACGGCGGGCCGGACGAGCTGGAATACGTGGGCCGCAGCGACTTCCAGGTGAAGATGCGCGGCCTGCGCATCGAACTCGGCGAGGTGGAGTCGGCGCTGCGCCGCCACCGCGCGGTCGCGCTGTCCGTCGTGGTCATGCACACCCGCCCGAACGGTGAGCAGGCGCTGGTCGGCTACGTGACCGCCGCCGAGGGGCACGAAATCGACACCGCCGACGTGCTTTCCGTCGTGCGCACGCACGTGCCGGAGTACATGGTCCCCACCGTGCTGGTGCCCATGGCCGAACTGCCGCTCAATGTGAACGGCAAGGTGGATCGGCGCGCCCTGCCCGAACCGGTGTTCGCCGATGCCACGACCACCTATCGCGCGCCCGAGACGCCCGCCGAGGAGGCGGTCGCCGCCATCTTCGCCGACCTGCTCGATCTCGCGGTGGTCGGCGCGGACGACGACTTCTTCGTCATCGGCGGCAACTCGCTCATCGCCACCCGGGCCATCGCGCGGATCCGGGAGACGCTGGGCGTCACCGTGGATGTGCGCGACTTCTTCGAGCGGCCAACGGTTTCCGCGCTGGCGGCGTTGCAGGACGCGGCCGGTCCGGCCGCCCGGCCGCCGCTGGTCGCGGGTCCGCGCCCGGAGCACATTCCGCTCTCGCCCGCCCAGCAGCGCATGTGGTTCCTCAACCACTACGCGCGCAGCGAATACGACCCGGCCACCGACGAATTCGACCCGTCGGCCGTGGACAACATGCCCTTCGCGCTGCGCCTGCGGGGCGAACTCGACACCGACGCCCTGGCCGCGGCCTTCGCCGACGTGATCGAGCGCCACGAATCGCTGCGCACCTACTACCCGGCCACCGAGCAGGGCCCCGCCCAGGTGGTGCTGCCCGCCGCGGCGGTGGACCTCACCCCGCGCGAGGTGCCCGAGGATCAGCTGACCGCGACCGTACTCACCTTGGCCGCACAGGGATTCGACGTCACCGCCGAGGTGCCGCTGCGCGCTCGCCTGCTGCGCTCCGGCCCCGGCGATCACACGCTGGTGGTGGTGGCCCATCACATCGCCGCCGACGGCGCCTCCATCGGACCGCTGGTGCGCGACCTGGTCATGGCGTATCTGGCGCGGCAGTCCGGCCAGCGCCCGCAGTACGAGCCGCTGGCCGTCCAGTATGCCGACTACGCGCTGTGGCAGCGCGCCTGGATGGGCGACGAGGCCGATCCCGAGTCGGTGTCGGCGCGTCAGATCGCCTTCTGGGCCGGCGAACTCGCGGAGCTGCCCGCGCAACTGGATCTGCCCGCCGACCGTCCGCGCCCGGCCGTCTCCAGCGGCCGGGGCGCGACCTTCGAGACCGTCCTGGACGCCGACCTGCGCGCCGCGGTCGACCGGCTGGCCGCCGAGCACCGCGCCACCCCGTTCATGGTGCTGCACGCCGCGCTGGCCGCCGTGCTGGCCCGGCTGTCCGGCACCGCCGACATCGCCATCGGCACCCCGGCCGCCGGGCGGGGCGACCAGGCGCTGGACGAGCTGGTCGGCATGTTCGTCAACACCCTGGTGCTGCGCACCCGGGTGCGGGGCGGCGACACCTTCGCCGAGCTGATCTCCCATGTGCGCGAACGGGATCTGCGCGCCTTCGCCCACCGCGACGTGCCCTTCGAGCGGCTGGTCGAGGTGCTCAACCCGGCCCGCGCCCGCAACCGCCACCCGCTGTTCCAGGTGGCGCTGTTCATGCAGAACCTGGGCGGGCTCAGCGCCTCGCTGCCCGGGCTGAGCGCCGAGCAGCTGGCCTTCGATCCGGGCATCGCCAAGTTCGACCTGCAGCTGACCGTGGTCGGCGACGGCGACGCGTACCGCGTCGAATACACCTACGCCACCGACCTTTTCGACGAGCACACGGTGCGCGAGTTCGCGGCAAAGTTCACCCGCCTGCTCACCGCCGCCACCGTGGACGCCGCGGTCCCGGTCGGCGATATCGAACTGCTCGACGCCGGGGAATACGACTACGTCACCTCGAGCTGGAATGCCACTGGTGCCCGTGTCCCGGATATGTTCCTGCACCAGGGATTCGACGCGCAGGCGGCCCGCACCCCGAATGCCCGCGCCCTCGTCTTCGGTGACACCGAGCTCACCTATGCCGAGTTCTCCGAGCGCGCGAACCGCATGGCCCGCTTCCTGATCGCGCAGGGTGTCGGGCCGGAATCGCTTGTCGTGCTGGCCATGTCGCGCTCGGTCGAACTGGTCGTCGCCATGTACGCCGTGCTGCGCGCCGGTGGCGCGTACGTGCCGGTGGACCCGGCCCATCCGGCCGAGCGCATCGGCCACATTCTCACCACCGCCGGGCCGCACTCGGTGCTGACCACTCGCCGCGACGGCTTCACACTGCCCGAAACCGTCGACGTGCCAATGCATCACCTCGACGAACTGGACCTCGACGGTTATTCCGGCGGCAAGATCGGCGACCGCGAGCGGCTCGGCGTGTTGCACTCCGAGCACCCCGCCTACGTGCTGTTCACCTCCGGCTCCACCGGCAAGCCCAAGGGCGTGGCGGTGACCCACCGCGCCATCGCCAATCAGCTGGCCTGGATGCAGGCCGAATACGGTGTGCGCCACCAGGACGTCTACCTGCAGAAGACCGCCACCACCTTCGACGTCTCGCTGTGGGGCTACTTCCTGCCGCTGCGCGCGGGCGCGACCCTGGTCGTCGCCGCCCCCGACGGGCACCGCGATCCGCGGTACATCGCCGAAACCATTGCCCGGCACCGGGTCACGCTGACCGACTTCGTGCCCTCCATGCTCGCGGTGTTCGCCGCGCACGCCGAGCCGGGCGAACTCGATTCGCTGCGCGAGGTTTTCGTCATCGGCGAGGCCCTGCCGCCGGAGACGGTCACCGCCTTCTGGGCGGTCAGTGACGCCGGGGTACACAACCTGTACGGCCCCACCGAGGCCGCGGTGTCCATCACCTTCCGCGAGGCGCACCGCTCCGACAGCCTCACCGTGCCGATCGGCGAGCCGGAGTGGAATTCCCAGGTCTTCGTGCTGGATTCGCGCCTGCACCCGGTCGCCATCGGCGTGCCCGGCGAGCTGTACCTGGCCGGGACCCAGCTGGCGCGCGGCTACCACGGCCGGGTCGACCTGACCTCGGACCGCTTCGTGGCCAACCCCTTCGGGCGGCCCGGCGAGCGCATGTACCGCACCGGCGACCTGGTCAAGTGGACCGAGGACGGCGAGCTGGTCTACCTGGAGCGGCTGGACTTCCAGATCAAGTTCCGCGGTCAGCGCATCGAGCTGGCCGAGATCGAGAGTGCACTGCTGCTGGCCGGGGACGTCGCTCAGGCGGCGGTCCAGCTGGTCAAAGGCGACGCCGGTGAGTACCTGGCCGGATATGTGGTCGCGAAGCCGAACACCGATATCGACCTGGACGCCCTACGCGAGCAAGCGGCCCGCGTCCTCCCGGCCTACATGATGCCCACCGCCCTCGTGGCCCTCCCCGAGCTCCCGCTGAACTCCAGCGGCAAGCTCGACCGCAAGGCGCTGCCCGTTCCGGAACTGCGCGCCAAGGACTTCCGCACCCCGGTCGACGCCGCACAGCGGCTGGTGGCGGAGGTCTTCGCCGAGGTCCTGGGTGCCGATCGGGTCGGCCTGGACGACGACTTCTTCGCCCTCGGCGGCAGCTCCCTCGACGCCGCCCGCGTCACCGCCCGCCTCGGTGCCGAGCTCGGTACCCGTGTCCCGGTGCGTGTGCTCTTCGAAGCCTCCACCGTCGAGGGCTTGGCCGCCCTGCTCGTCGAGACCAATCCGGATGCCGCGCGCCCCATGCTGGCCGCGCGCCCGCGACCCGAACGCATTCCGCTCTCGCCCGCCCAGCAGCGTCTCTGGTTCCTCAACCGGATCGAGGCCGAGGACGGCGAGCGCAGCGTCTACAACCTGCCCATCGTCCTGCGCCTGCGCGGCGAGCTGGATATCGCGGCCCTCGAGCAGGCCGCCATGGACGTGCTGGCCCGCCACGAGTCCCTGCGCACCACCTACCCGGATTCCGAATCCGGGCCCTACCAAGACATTCTGGATGTGGCCGACATCGGGCTGAGCCTCAGCCCGGTGCCCGTCGCCGCGACCGAGATGCCGGGAACGATCGCCGCTTTCGCCGCCGCGGGGTTCGACGTGAGCCGCGAACTTCCCTCTCGCATCGGTCTGTTCGTGGTGGACGACGAGTCCGCCGACACCGCCGAATACGTGCTGGCCGTCGTCGTGCACCACATCGCCGCCGACGCCCTCTCGCTGCAGCCGCTCATCGCGGATCTCATGCGGGCCTACACCGCCCGGCTGGCAGGCGCGGAACCCGGCTGGGAACCGCTGGCCGTGCAGTACGCCGACTACAGCCTGTGGCAGCACGAACTGCTCGGTGACGCCGCCGATCCCGGCAGCCTCGGACACCGGCAACTCGACTTCTGGCGCGAGACCCTGGCGGGCCTGCCCCCGCAGCTCGCCCTGCCCACCGACCGCC